>JALSHM010000184.1 GCA_026982235.1 Robiginitomaculum sp.
CTGGTTCTCTGGACATATATAAACATCCTGATCCGGCTGATATTCATATTGACGTTTATAAAAATAACCTTTGCGGTGGTTGGGGCGGCGATAGCCCGTCACCCCCAGAATATCTCGATCTTCAAGCCCTTTGGCGATCCCGGCGGTGGCATCTTAGAAAAGCCCCCGCCGACAAAGCCGCCTATAATGCACACAGATTTAGGGTCGAGGGCGTACACGGCGAAGCCAAAACCTGTCACGGTCTGCACCGCGCCACACGCCGCGGGTTGGATAATATGGCAATACAAGCCTGGCTAACAGCCGCCGTCATCAACCTCAAACGGCTGGCCAAGGCCTATTGTTGGATATTGTGGCAAATATCCCTCAAAAATCGGAATTATGCCCAGATATAACCCCGTCAAACCCGCCCACACAAAAAACCAACCAAAACCCCAAACCCAAAAAAAACACCACAATAAAACAAGACTTAATCAACACCCCCCCATTACCGAAATTATTGCCTAAGGCAAAATTCAGACGATCCTCCCGAATACCCATACGACTGGACGTACCAACCGAACGACTATGGCTCAGCGCTGTTTCAAACGACCAATTACTCAAAGACCCAAAATTAAGCTGCGGCAAATCACCTTTGAACCCACCAACTAGGCGCAAGTTCTTCTGGGTTGTCGCAACATTATTACGGTCGCCAGTTACACCTACAACGGGGCGCGTAAGAACCGGACCAAAGCTTGTCCCAGGACCCCAGCCAAAAATTGCAGGTGTACAAGCAGCAGCAGGAATACTCAACTCCGCACAAATGCGTTGATCACTTGTATCACCATCTCTATTAGGATCAGCATCTGCATAATACTGCCCCCACCGGCGAATAAAATCAGCGTCCGTAACAATATCACCGACACCCGCACCACAATCCGTTGCTGCATTGGTACCACAAGGGCTAAACGGATTTCCCGAGCCCACGAATGGGAATAATTGCGGCTGTCCAGTATCAACACGCCCTCTAGTATCTGTATACAACACCTCGAAGAAAGGCGTGACATTCATATCGCCCTCGAAAGTATACTCACCATATGCCATCAAGCTGGCACGCTTTTGTTCACTGATAAAAGTGCGATCAACCGTGCCATTGGTTGAAAATTCTTGGAATCCATAGTCCTGAACACCATCACCGTTCGCATCAATTGGGATACCTTGGAATGTTTGATCAACATATCCCGGAATACCGATATTACCAGGGCCATCTACACCGTAGATAGAGCCAAATGAAGTCCTAAAACCACGACTAAATTCTTGAATTCGGTTAGTAATCCGACTAGCTTTACACTCACCGAGCGGCCCACGCGTTGATTCAGCGGCATCAATATCACCAAACCACGTTTCATACCGGGTTTGATCAGAAATATCGCGACTGCGTATCTGACCATCACTAGTGATTTCCATATTGCGATCACAACCAGATAAGAATGCACTATCGAACAAACGAATCTCATCACGGTAATCATACTCCACACCAACACCGATAAAACCACGGTCATTATTACCGCCCCAGTTACCGGAAATAGTATAATCCGTATTACCGCCAGCCTCAACAAGAGACCCATTAGCAATGACCTCAAAACCATCGAAATCCTTACGCATAATTACGTTGGCAACACCAGCAACCGCATCGGAGCCATAGATAGATGACGCGCCATCCAACAAGAGATCATAGCGATCAATCAAAGAACCAGGGATTTGATTGATAGAGGCGTTCACAGGCGCCCCCTCAACGCCCGACGGCGCAAAACGACGGCCACTGATCAACACAAGTGTCCGCGAAGGATTTAAACCACGCAAATTAAGAGTTTGTGAGTTTAGATCATTGTCTAGAACAAAACCATTGAACGTTGCATCAATTTGCGTACCAGAAGCCGATTCCGACTGCTGTAATATCTGTGCCGGATCGATAAGCCCTGCCTTGATGGATGTTTCTGCCGTAATAACCTGCAACGGCGAAATACTTGAGAATGTGTCCCGCTTAATTCGTGAGCCTGTAACAATAATACTGTCTTGCTTGGCCTCTTCCTCTCCTGCTTCATTGACAACATGGATTACTTCGTCTGCCGTCTCAGCCACTTCCTGCGCATAACCTATTGCACTATAGGCGAACGTGCCCGCTAGTAAGCTACCGCTCAGCAGCAACGTTTTCAAATCTAATGATTTCATTTTGACCCTCACTAATGTTTAATCTTTGAAAAATTTGTATTTTTCCTCATTGCGGTTGCAGTCAGGTGTTTTGTCAAGGCAAGCCAGATAATTAACAGACTGTAATAAAGTTGAATATGTGCCTTTTAAGTCACACAAATCTGTGCTACAGTTTATGTGAACTGGGAATTATTACACTTAGGCTAGGGATTTGGGGTTGGGGGCTACCGGTAAATTTGGAAATATGGCTGGGCTAGCTCCTGCGTGGTCATGGGCAGGGCAGACGCGAAACCCTTATGCCCGCTTGATATTTCTCTTGATTACCGTCTCGGTATTATTGTTATTTCCATCACGCCTTGCCAATGTCTTACTATTGAGCTTCAGCATTTTTATCGCTTTAATGGCTACACTACGTTTGTTAGCTGTCTTGATTACGATAAATAGTGGGCATATCCGTGTGGATACACATGTTAGCCCTGACATTGTTTGGCCGAAATTTACTTTATTGATCCCACTTTACCGCGAAGCTCATATGGTCACGAGCCTGATGAAGCACTTATCCGCTATTGACTATCCAAAAGACCGTTTGGATATTGTCCTAATTACGGAGGCAGACGACTTACCAACATGCCAGGCGGTTACGCATCAATTACGAGAGCCCTTTCGGATTTTTGAAGTACCGCCCAGCGAACCACGTACTAAGCCAAAGGCGCTAAATGCCGCACTTATTGCAACACCAGCATCTCAGCGCGGCGACATAATCACTATCTATGATGCAGAAGATCGGCCCCATCCTAGACAGATAAAACAGGCTGCACTAAAGTTCATGGCAGAGCCGGAGGTGGCTGCAATACAAGCGCCGCTCGGATATTATAATGACCAAGAAAATATACTAACCGCACTATTTGGATTGGAATATGCCGCTCTATTTCATGTCTGGAACCCTGCCTTGGCCAAGCTCGGACTGCCCTTTACTCTTGGCGGCACCAGCAATCATATCCGGCGCGAAGTGATAGAGCAGTGCGGCGGCTGGGATGCCCACAATGTTACAGAAGACGCCGACCTTAGTTTTCGCATTGCCGCCATGAGCCGCCAGGGGCACAGATTAAAAATCGGCACTATCTCACTACCCACAGAGGAGGAAGCCGTAAACAAC
>JALSHM010000185.1 GCA_026982235.1 Robiginitomaculum sp.
GCGCTCGACAATATCCACATTGTATTCTTGCGTTACCACCCAAAGCCGCAAGGTCATATCCAGCCCTGCCCGCTTCTTCTCGATTTCCGGCACTTCGACGGCATACGGGTTTTTATCTTGTGGTTTAGTTGTGATTGGCACCAGCATAATTTGCGACAAGCCATTTTCCGACCGTTTCAAAAGCGCCAGCGCGCAGGAGCGGTTTTTCACCCCTTCGGTATTGCCAGCACTTTGTTCCCGCTTCCATAAATAGGGATAGCGCCAAACATCACCAAGGGCCGGGCGCTGCTTGGAGTCGTCAGTCATATTCAATGCTGTCCTGCAAATCACCGATCAGGGTTGCCGCTTCGGAATCTGAAAGGTCCGATACATGCAGGGCTTCCCGCGCGCCGTGGTTCAAAAGATCTTGAAACCGCTCTATAGATAAAAGAACAAAGCGCGGCTTACCATGTTTGTTGATCTCGACAGCGGATTGCGCCGCTGCGGCCAGCACATCGCCAGTATTGTTGGCCAGTTCCGTTGATGAAAAATGTTTCATTTCTGCCTCCTTAGCTATATTCCCTATATTAGCTAAAATGGGGAATATAGCAAGTAGATACCCACGCGTCGAAAAATACCTACGCGGCGTCCTCGATCCCGTCAGCCTCGCTGGCCTCCAGCAAATAATCAGTTGCTTTCTGGGCGGCGCTGGCGGCTTTGAAAATCAACCGCTTGTCGTCTTTCAACGCCTTTAACCATCCTTCGATATAGGCGGCGCTTTGGTCAAACTCGGGGGTGAGGCCAAGTTGGGCGCACAACATGCAAGAACCGATTTCGGCAACAAGTTCTTCAAATGCATACTCCTGCTTGTTGGAATATTTCCCGTAACGAGCAAGGCGCTTTTCCACACCTGTAAAATGGATAGACTCATGCGCAAGGGTTGCATAATACCCGTTCGCAGAATGAAATGTCTCAATCGGTGGCATGTGGATACTGTCTTTTGAGGGCGCAAAGTAGGCTTGTGGTTTGTCGCTGGTTTCGATCTGCGCACCTATAGACGCAAAAAAGCCGTCTAGCTCGGGGTCGGCCTTCGTCCCAAGGTCGCGCGGCTCTGACGGTTTCTGGTAAAACTCGGCGGGCAAGCCGTCGATCTGGTCGGCATTAAAAACGCGGTAAGCCTTGGCAAATGGAATGGTTTTTTCCTCGCCCTGTTTGTCCTCGGTTTTCACCGTGTTGAAATAAATAACGGTGGTTAATTTCTCGCCTTTGCGCACCTGTCCGCCTGCCTCGACGGCTTGCCGGTAGGTGAACCACGTTTCGGATGTGAAGCCCCGTTGCTCGGCCATCATCCAAAGCATTAAAACATTGATTCCCTTATACATTTCGCCGTTGGCCCGCTTTGGCATCGCAAAGCCCGCCGCATCTCCGGTCCACGGTTTGCGCCATGGCGGGGTTCCCGCTTCCAAGGCGTTTACAATCTGGTTTGTGACTTCCTGATAAACATCAAATTTGGCCATTTGTGGCACTCCTCATGTGGGGTGACAGTCAAGGCTTGCGGCCCCTTTCTGTCCGGTTTTAAGCGAAGCGCTTTAGCGCGCTCGGCTCTAAAACCTGACCCACTGGCGAAGTGCCGGAGGTAGCAACTGCAAGAAAAATCGATGGGGAATGGGTGCGGGCAGGCGGCGCAGCCGACCACACGGCCCCGCCTATTATCCTTGCGGGCGCGAGAACCAGAGGTTCTTAGCAATGTGCCGAAGGCCACAAAAAATGAATGTCGTCATCCAGGCCAGAGGGAAGCGCCGGACGGGGTGCCCGTTAATTTCTTTGATCCCAGCTCTTTGCTGGGGTCTCCGTTTTGGCTGAATGACTTAGGCGTTTGAAAGTCAGTATTTCCAACACCAAAACCGTGCGCACAATCAAGTACAAAAACAATCAGGATATGGTAATGAAGACCCATTCAAAGGGGATGCGTAATGGTGGCAAGCAGAGCAAAACACATATTTTTTATTGGCTTGATTATTGCCACAGGCGCGGTTCTAGGCGTAGCTGCCACCGCTCTTCTAATTGCCGGCATCGCGATTGAATACAATATTTACAGCAAGCCGGGATGGCCGTTTAAAAAAGCGGAATAAAACACAACACGTAAAGCAGCCCGATTTCCAAAAGCGAAAAATCAGCTGCGCGTCGTAATCCTAAGATTTTTCAGTTTGCGAATTTCCTGAAGCTTGCGGATGACGGTTTCTGTAAAGGCGTGGCTAAACTGGCCCCGGGGTGTACGCGCCTCAAGCGTATAAGACGATTCAAGAATATCGACATTGAGTTCGTCAATCATAACCCACAATGGAATATGCGTATCCAAATGGGCGCGGTGTGCCTCGGTTTCAGGGATTTTAACGCCTACTCTTGAGGCTTCCGGTGCTTTGCTGGTGATTGCAGCAATGAATAGCAAATGTTTGCCCTCACCGTTCACAACCACCAAAGTCATGCAGCAAGGCCGGATTTTACGCCCTTCGGTTTCGCCGCGCGCGTCCTGCCATTTCCAAAGGTAATGGTAATCAAAAACCTGCCCGGCTTTGGGAAAGTCATTGTCCATCAAGAAAATTCTCTATCCCTTTATCAAGCAAAGCCCCCAGCGCTTCGGGCATATCAGCCACAGAAACCGCAAGCTGGCTGCTGTGCTCACCAGACAGTTGCTCGTATTTTTCAACGGACATGATAACAAAGCGCGGCTTGCGGTGCTTGGTGATTGCAACGGGCGCAAGGGTCGCAGCGGTAAATAAATCACCGGTGTGGCGGGTAAGGTCGGCGGCGGGAAAAGTTTTCATGGCGGGTCTCCTTTATCCTGAATATACAGATATTACAGAAAACAACAAGCGCCGCCCCCAAGCCGCTGGAAAAATCCGCCCTACCCCGCCACGAATTCCGGCACGGCTGATACATCAACGCTTTTCGCCGCGTGCCAAGCATCATATGCGCCCTGCATCCTGACCCAAAAAAGAACTTCGGTATGAAACATTTTGGCAAGTCGCACCGCAACCTCGGCGCTCACCGGCTTTTTCTCGCCAAGAATATCATAAAGGTGCTGCCGCGAAATTCCCAGTAAAGAAGCAATCTTGGTTTTGGGCCAACCGGTAGCAGGCACAATTTCTTCCCGCAAAAGCGCACCAGGATGCGACGGACAGCGATTTGGATTGCGAATAGTCATTTTTTATCCCCTAGTGGTATTGCTCAAAATCAACGATATAGGCATCGCCATTCTCAAATTCAAATGTTAAGCACCAAGGCCCATTTACATGAACCGTATATCTCAAAGGGGTAAATCCTTTGAGTTGATGGAAATCGAACCCGGGCAAATTCA
>JALSHM010000186.1 GCA_026982235.1 Robiginitomaculum sp.
CGGGATTTGTCATTAGCGTATTCCCCTGGCGTGGCTATTCCCGTGCAGGCCATCGCTGATGACCCGGACAGTGTTTATGATTATACATCCAAGGGCAATATGGTAGCGGTGATTTCCAATGGTACGGCCATTTTGGGCATGGGGAATTTGGGGGCTATGGCCTCAAAGCCTGTCATGGAAGGTAAATCGGTATTATTCAAACGCTTCGCCGATATTGATAGTTTTGATATTGAGGTAGAAGAAGAAGACCCGCAGGCTTTCATTGAATGTGTCCAACGCTTTGGCAATACGTTCGGTGGCATTAACCTAGAAGACATAGGTTCACCGGAATGCTATATTATCGAGCAAACTTTACGTGACAAGTTGGATATTCCCGTTTTTCACGATGATCAACACGGCACGGCGATTATTGCTACGGCGGGGCTAATCAACGCTTGTCATCTCACCGGGCGGAAATTTGAAGATATTAAGGTTGTGCTGTCGGGAGCAGGTGCTGCGGGTATATCTGTATTGTCCTTGATTAAACGGCTCGGGGTGAAGGACGAGAATGCTATTGCCCTGGATAGGGACGGGGTGATTTACCAAGGTCGGGACGGAGTTGATCAGTGGAAAGCCCCACACGCCATCAATACAAAAATCCGGACAAAAGAAGAAGCGATAAAGGGTGCGGACGTATTTCTGGGTTTGTCTGCCCCTGGTGCGATGACCAAAGAAATGGTCGCCGATATGGCGCCTAATCCGATTATATTTGTTATGGCCAACCCAATACCGGAAATAACGCCGGAGGACATTAAGTCTGTGCGCTCAGATGCAATTATCGCAACGGGGCGTAGTGATTATCCCAACCAAGTCAATAATGTATTGGGCTTTCCTTATATATTCCGTGGGGCGCTGGATGTGCGCGCACGCAATGTTAATGAAGAGATGAAGTTGGCTTGTGCCCACGCTCTGGCCGAACTCGCTCGTGAGGATGTACCTGAGGAAGTCGCAGCCGCCTATCATGGAAACCGACCAAAATACGGCTCTGACTATATTATCCCTGCGCCATTTGATCCACGTTTAATCTCGCGTGTTCCACCCGCAGTAGCGCAGGCCGCTATGGATACAGGTGTCGCCCGCAAGCCTATTGAGGATATGGAGGCCTATGAAAAGGCACTGGCACAGCGCCAAGATCCGACTGCTGCATTGTTGCAAGGTATTGCGGCTACGGTGGTGGACAACCCGCGCACTATTGTATTTGCCGAAGGTGAAGAGCCTGCGGTTATCCGTGCTGCCCAAGCGTTCCAGCAACGCGGCATGGGCAAGGCCATTTTGATAGGCCGAGAGAGACCGATTAAAGGCAATATGGAATTATTGGGCATTGAAGATGACGGATCATTGGAAATTCTCAATGCGCGCTTATTTGACCGTAATGCAGAATTTTCCGAACATCTTTATACCCGCCTTCGTCGCAGGGGATTTTTGCGCCGGGATGTACAGCGTTTGGTCAATAATGACCGCAATGTATTTTCAGCTTTGATGCTACATTTTGGACTGGCAGACGGCATGGTCACAGGGGTAACGCGTGCCTATGACAAAGCCTTGCGCGATGTGCGCCTTGTTATGGATTATACCAAGGAACGCCGCACTATGGGGGTGTCTATTGTGGTCAATAAAGGCCAGACCTTGTTTATTTCGGACACCAGTATCACAGAGTTCCCGAATGCCAAAGAACTAGCCGATATTGCGGAATGTACGGCTAAATTTGCCCGGTCATTTGGCTTTATACCGCGCGTTGGTCTTGTTTCATATTCAACATTCGGTAACCCGCCCGGAGAGCGCATGCAAAAAGTCCGCGACGCCGTGAAAATTCTTGACGAGCGTGAACTCGACTTTGACTATGAGGGTGATATTGCCGCAGATGTTGCACTTAATCCAAACCATAATTTAACCTATCCATTCTCACGCCTGGGTGGTGCGGCTAATGTACTTATCATGCCTGCTATTCATTCGGCGAGTATTTCGACGAAACTCCTCAAGGCTGTTGGTGACAGTACTGTGCTGGGGCCGTTTTTAACGGGGCTTGAAAAACCCGTGCAAATCTGCGCTCTTGGTGCGCCAGCATCTGAAATAACCCGCATGGCCGTTCTTGCTGCCTATATGGCCATAGCGCCGTCTGAAGGAAATAATGCCTAGATGCGGTTGTTTTTTGAAAAATATGCACAATTCTCCCTTCCTCCATTCTTCATGGGGGAAGTACCCCGCAGGGGGGGGTGGGGGCAGAACATTAAGGCTTGCATGGGACGAGAGATTGCCCCACATCGAGCGCCAAGAGGCGCCCACTTCCCCCGCAAGCGGGAGGCAGGAAAGAGCGTATAAACTACTTAATGTGTGTGAATTATAGATGGCAAAGAAAGATATAGACCTGACCCAAGGCTCCATCCCAAAGCACATTTTGCGTATGCTCGGGCCGTTTTGGCTAGCAATCGTAGCCTTGATGTCGGCGGGGGTTGTTGACACGATTTATCTTGGGCATTTGTCGACCAATGCTTTGGCGGCGGTTGGATTTTGCTTCCCGATCATTTTCTTTGGCAATAGCGTGAATATTGGCCTGGGGGCAGGTACTCTGTCTGCGATTTCACGCGCGATTGGCCGTAAGGACAGACCTCTTGCCAAAGCCCATGGTGCTAGTGCCGTATTGCTGACCCTTAGTGTGATGACAGGCATTTGCCTTCTCAGTTTTCTGGTCATGTCGCGCGTTTTGGATATTATGGGCATAACGGCGGAAATAAAACCATTGGCGCTGAGTTATCTAAAATATGGATTACCTGCGCTTATTGTCATGGGGCTAGCCATGATAACCAATAATGTATTGCGTTCAGGTGGTGAGGCCTTACTGCCCAGTTTTATTATGATTAGTGGGGCTATCCTCAATATTATCATCGACCCGTTCTTAATTTTTGGCATTGGCCCATTCCCCCGTATGGAAGTCCAAGGCGCGGCGCTTGCAACATTGTTAGCGAATGGGTTAGCCGCAGGATTTGGCCTGTTTATCATATTCTTTTATCGCCGTGTCGCCAGTTTTGCCGGTTTGTCCTTGCGCAGGGTCGTAACGTCTTGGAAGACAATTTTGCGGGTCGGGTTTCCGGCCATTGGCACCAATGTTATTGTTCCTGTTGCCGGGCTGATGACCACGGCTATCGTGGCGCGTAATCTCGGTACTATCGAGGTCGCGGCGTTTACTATTGTGGGCCGGGTAGGGATGTTGGCGCTGACTATGCTCTATGCGTTATCTGCCTGTATCGGGGCAGTGACGGGGCAAAATGGTGGGGCGGGATTAACCGATCGCGTGCGC
>JALSHM010000187.1 GCA_026982235.1 Robiginitomaculum sp.
GTTTTCTCGTAAACATGAGAGTCAGTCTGACTTATTGGGTGCGCGCTATATGCAACGATCCGGTTACAATCCGTATCAAGCTGTAAAATTATGGGAAAAAATGGCCGCAGATAGTACGCGGCGCCAGCCGGAGTTTTTATCTACCCATCCGGATCCAAGTCGTCGTGCGCGGGATTTGCATAATTACATTAAATGCCAAGAGCGACTTGGGTCGCAAGGGTGGGGAGATGACACTCTCAAGGCAGCTTTGAAAGCCTGTAAAGCATAAATTTGCATTTGCGGCTAAATCGAGACTTGATACCATGATAGGCTTGGTATAAAGCATCCGCTCGCTTGCGAGAGCGTGCCGCCTTAGCTCAGCTGGTTAGAGCGCTGGTTTGTGGAACCAGAGGTCCTCAGTTCAATCCTGAGAGGCGGTACCATTTTCTATTTAAATTTGGAAGTTTACTTAATGGGTAAGCTAATCGTAAACCTTTTGTTCACCATACTCTTAAACGCGCCTTTTACCATACTTGTTTAACTTTGCCCTACACATAGGGCTGGAGACAGGTATAACAATTATGGCTACGCAGTTAAAAATTAGCTCGGAAGATGTTAAAAAATTGGTTTCGCATCCGGACAGGGATGTGCGCGCCGTTTTGGCTCAGAAAGTTTGCCGCCAGGTAAAGTCCATGGCGTTATCATCCAAAGAGCGGGAAGTGGTGAAAGAAATCCTGTGGTTTATTGCCCGCGATACGGCGGCTATGGTGCGCCGGGCGCTCGCTATTACCCTTAAGAACTCGCGCAATTTACCACACGATATTGCGCAAAAACTCATCCGAGATGTCGATTCGATTGCTGTGCCGATATTAAAACATTCTCCGGTTTTGAATGATGATGATTTGTTGGAAATCCTAAAATCTAAGGCAGCAGCGAAAATGATGGCAGTGTCCAAGCGCGCGCATATTGGTGGTGATTTGGTCAAAGCGATTATCCGCTATGGAGATAGCCGGGTGGTGGCTTCTCTTGCGGCTAATGACGGGGCTGAAATTGGTGCGGAACTTGGGGCGCAAATGCTGGAAATTTACCGCGATAATGATCTGATTAAGGAAAGTTTTATTGCAAGGCGTGATTTGCCGCCTTTGATAGTTGAGAAACTGATTACACTGGTTAGCAGTGAAGCGGCACGACGATTGTTTGAAAATCATGAAGTTCCACTGGACATTGCAGTCGATTTAGCGAGCCAAACGCGAGAACGGGCTAGTATTGATTTTATCGCCCAAAGCTGGGTGAGTTCTGACCTTAAATCTTTGGTAGCGCGTTTGGATAGAGAGGATCGTTTGACCAACACCCTGATTATACGTGCAGCATGTTGCGGACAGATGCGGTTTTGCGAACAGGCTTTGGCGCAAAAATCCGGCGTGAGTTTGCATAAGTCCGCTCTCATGATACATGACGGTGGTCCATTTGGATTGAAAGCACTGTGTAGTCAAGCAGGTTTAAGTGAGCGTGACTTTGCTATTTTACGAGCAAGCCTTGCCATATATCGGGATTTGGAAAGTGCAGGCGGCAAGATAAGTCGCCGCAAATATCAATCCATAATGCTGGAGCGTATCCTGAGCTTACCCATCACATTTACGGATGAAGATACAGATTATCTATTCGATAAATTAGACACAGTCCGTGCCGCTTAGCTAGGGGCAGGGGCTATTTGCATTCTGGAAAATTTGGGTTTTGTGGCGTGCAGTCAGTAACAAATTCATCATCGTCATGAATAGGTAAGTCAAAAATTGTGCTTGGGTCGTCATCAAGGCTGTCATCATCCAACCCGTCATCATAGTCTGGGGCATCTGCAGTGTCAGGAACATCACTTGCGGGGTCAGTTTTTATAAATGCCCCCAATTCAAATGGTTCAAAACTAGCGCCACCTGTTGGTTTGGTGCGTAATGTTGTGTTGAAAGCGTTGAAGATGGAGGCTTGCAGCTCAAACGGTTCGGATGGCGGGGTGTCGGCAGAGGCGACAAATACAGCAAATCCACTACGGTTCAATGTTACAGTCTCACCGGCAGAGGTAATACTGATTTCGCCTTTCTGATTGCGGGCTTGGCTACGCTGTCCAGGGCCGCGCAATACAAATAAAGTTGCTCCATTCGAATCAACTTTTGTATCGGGAGATATAAGTCCGTTCTTTATGACGTGGGCAATAGCATCTGCACCAACTAAACCTTCAACCATAGTACCGCGCACGCCCATACTAGCAACAGGCGTATCAATGGTGACCGCATCGGGGCCAGATTGAGAGATATTGCCAGACATAAACCGGAACATACCTTTACTCACAGTGGCGCTGAGACTGTTATTGCTTTTATTGGGGTCATAAACGTATTTATCTATGGTCAACGCACAGTCAGACCCGATTGTAAATACGGTTTGATCTTTGAGTAATACTTGTAAGCTACTGTCTTGGGCGGTCGTGACTTTATCGCCGAGAAATAGTGGGTCTTTCACCAAAGCTTGTTTGGCTATTTGTGCGTGGGATTGAATGGTGACATCACCTTTAACGGCGGAGTTAACACCAATTTCGTCTTCGGCGGCAACATTTTGGGATAGAAAAATAAGCACAGATGCCGATATGCTCGTAATCAATAATTTGTACAGTCTCATAGTTAGTGTCTTTCGTCTTTAAAAACGCCAAATAAGCTTAAGATCCGTCCCGACATTATCATATTTTAAGGCTGGATTGTTTGAATCACGGTTGGTAAGGTTTATGCTCGTTTCCAAAAGCAAATTTTCGAATTTTTTGCCGGGCGTCATACCCATGAAATTGCCGATGGTGGATAATGAAGCGCCTGCAGATACGCGACCAAAAATATTGTTATCCTTACGGCGAGTGGGGGTGGGGGTATTAAAGCTAACCCCGTCATAATTTAGCATCCGATAGGTAGCGCGAGCCTTTAGATATAGGCCATTCTCTAATTGCTTAAAAGCCCTGCCATTTATCCTAATCCCGTCATAAGCGAATGCTGGGTTAGTAGCATCTTTATCTTCATAACTTGTTGATAAGCTTAGTAGGCCTTCATTTTTAAGTTGGCGGCTGATACCAGTGGTTAAAATGGCTTTGTCACCGCTTCGACTGGTTTCCAGAGTTGTAAATGGTAAGTCGTTATAGTTTTGATCATACCAAGCCCCACGCAACCAAAATTTGGTCCTCTTGCTCAAAGACTTGGTTAGCGTTAAACGACCACCAAGCTGTGTGAGGTATTTGTCCGAACTTATATTGACTTGCAGGATTTGCGCGTCAATTGCCCAGCTTAGGCCTTGAGGAATTTTTCCCGAAAGACCAACACG
>JALSHM010000188.1 GCA_026982235.1 Robiginitomaculum sp.
AAGGTTGTCTGGCTCCTCTTTTAATAACAATATGGAAAAAGAGGTGGCCGCAAAGCGCGCGATTGCAAAACATGCTGCCGCTCTATGCCAAGATGGTGAGGCTATTATTATAAACGGCGGTACGACTACATTTTATATGGGGGAATATTTGCGCGGCCATACTTTAAGCATTTTAACGAACTCTCTTGCTCTTGGTGTGGACCTCATAGAAAATAGTTCTAACAGGGTCATGTTTCCCGCAGGGGAAGCGTCGCGTAAGCTCAATTTTATTCTCAATCCGCTTGATGATATGGTTACCGATGCTTTTCGCGCATCAAAATATTTTCTTAGCTCCCGCGCCGTAAGTCATCGGGGCGTTATGGAGGCCGATCCGCTTGTTGCATTGGCTGAACAGCGACTTTCTTCCCTTTCTGAACAAACTATACTTCTTGTGGATGCAACCAAAATTGGCCGAAGCTCAAGCTACGCTTCTTTTGACCTTTCCCGCATTGACAAAGTCATTACCGACGACCGTGTATGTCAGAAGGATATCGATTTATTCGAGGATGAAGGCATAGAAGTGATTGTTGTTAAACGATTTGAAAGTCATATTGATGCGGAGCGTAAAGCTTGACCAGCGGTCTCAATAATTCTGCGCGCCGCACGAACTTCATGGGCGAGCAGGGTGAAACCGTGTGTGACACCAGGGACATCTTCATACTGGACTTGAATGCCGGATTTCTGCATTTTTTTAGCAAGTGCGCGGCTGTCATCTCTCAGAATGTCAAGCCCAGCCGCATTGATAAATGCGGGCGGGAGGTCAGACAAATCGGCCAAAAACGGAGAAGCCAACGGATGGGAGCGTTGACCTTTATCCTTTACATAAAGAGAAAAAAACAACTCCATAGCTTCTGTTGTAATGCCAAAATCTTTGTCGAACAGTGTGCGCGATGGTGGACTGGAGACCATATCAAATGTGCCGTAGAACAACAACATAAAGCGCAGCCATGATTGTTTTTTATCTCGTAGTTTTATGGCAGTGGATAATGCCAGGTTTGCGCCCGCTGAAGCGCCGCCCACGGAAAGTCGCATTGGATCAATGCCGAATGTATTGGCATTTTCTCGCACGAAATTTACCGCCGCAAAACAATCGTCAAGTGGTTTGGGGAACTGGTGTTCTGGTGCTAAAATATAATCATAAGAAATTATCCGCACGCCGCTGGCAATGGCCAGCCGCCTTAGTTTTGCATCTTCCGTGTCAAGATCGCCAACTATCCAGCCGCCGCCGTGAAAATAAACCAGGCCGGGCGCATCATTTCGCACACCTATTGCATCATAAACACGCGCTTTTCGCGAGCCGTAGGCACCGTCAACATCAACGTCTTTCACCAATTGGATGTCGGCAGGGTTTTGGTTTAGGGAAACGAAATCTTCTTGCGCCCGCTCGCGTATTACCGCGATGTCAACCGAGGTCATGGGAGGCCGCGAAGCCATGCGCGCACGCATGCGTTCCAAAGATGGCTTTATTTCGGGATCAACAAAAAAATCATCAGTCATTATGGCAGGGCGCTTTCGAAATACTTTAAAAATAAAATACTAAATTACAGAGGATTCATAACATGAAACAATATAGCGGCAAACTACCAATTGGTATAAAATTTGGCTGGGCTATCGGGGAATTAGCCGTGGCCTGTTATATCGGGCTTACCATTGCATTTCTATTGTTTTACGCAACGCAGGCTCTCGGCATTTCGCCGTGGCTGGCAGGGTTAGTCTTGTTGGCGCCAAGGTTGTGGGATGCATTCACCGATCCATTGATGGGTGCGATTTCAGACAGAACAAAATCGAAAATGGGGCGCAGGCGTCCCTATCTATTGCTGGGTTCAATTTTGCTTGGCCTAAGTGTTGCAGGTTTGTTTAGTGCGCCCGTTGAAGCAAGCGAAATGCAAAAAGCACTGTATCTTTTAGTGTTTTACTTTCTTGCCAGCACAGCGATAACAATATTTGATGTTCCGTACTCCTCTATGGCTGCGGAGATGACGGATGATTATGATGAACGCTTGTTGTTAACTGGCTATAAAATGGTAGCAGCGAGGCTAGGGATTTTGGCTATATTATTCTCTGTTCCTGTTATTTTCGGCAAGGGTGAAAACCTAGCCATTGGCTTTCGTTATGTGGGTTTTGGGTTTGGCGCGTTTATTATTATCACGGGACTTGTTTCTTTTTCCCTAACCAAGAACGCACCTCGCCTTGAAAATCCGATAGGGAAATTTTCTATTCGTGATGAAATAAAAGCTGTACGCGAGAACAAACCATTTCGCGCATTATGGATTGTGTTCTTGTTCCAAAATCTGGCTATTGGTGCAAGCGCGACAACGCTACTGTATATGCTGACACTCGTTATAAAAGTGGACGGAGGAAGCATTGGGATTTTCATGGCAATCAGCGCTATCTCGGCCACATTACTTACGCCAATTTGGGTTATACTGGGTAAAAGAATGGAAAAGAAAACAGGATATTACATTGCCTTGTTACTAAGTGCTTTGGCACCAATACCTTTCTTGTTTATCCAGCCAGGAATGACAATGGTCTTGGTATTCATGCTTGTGTTTCTAGGGGCTGCCGAAGCTTCAAACCAGCTTTTCCCCAATTCAATGGTTCCCGATACGGTTGAGGTTGATGAACTTCGCACGGGCGAGCGGCGCGAGGGTGCTATTTTCGGCGCATGGGCATTTTGCCGAAAGCTGGGCATGACAGCTGGTGCTTTTTTGGTCAGTTTGTTGTTGTCTGCATTTGGACTTGTTAAAGGCGTGAGTGCGGATTTACAACCTGAAAACGCGCTGCTTGGTGTGCGGCTTAGTTATTCGCTACTACCGATATTACTCTGGGTAATAGCGCTGGTATTACTGCACCGGTATAATTTAAGTGAAGAAAAATTTAACGCGATAAAAAAACAGATCGCCAACAAGTCAACTTAAGCAAATACTATTTCTATAGTGCGGCGATCGTTTATTTTTCTCTCAAATTGATTGTTAATTGAAAACCCAAGGGGAGCAATGATTTCGAATTTCATTTTCGCTGGCAGGTCTAGGGTATATTTTACGCCGTGTTTGTCGCGCTTCCAATTTACATTCACATCCCCAAGCGGGGTTGGGTAGGTTCCTTCTGCATTTGCAAGATCAGCAAATTGAGGAGCAACCCGAATATTATTAAACCCTTTGCCTATAGTTTGTACTCCCAGCACATGCCTTGAAAGATGATAAACAGGGGCGGCAGAGAACACATGACACAGGCTTGCAGAGGGTTCAAAGCTCTCCCAAAGCGTCGTCGTGCCCGTATCCA
>JALSHM010000189.1 GCA_026982235.1 Robiginitomaculum sp.
AGGTGTTGCCGGGTTTAGTTATTCCGACGGCATGAAAACCAAAGGCGGTGTTTGGGGTTATGAAGAATTGGACGCATTTCTAACCAAGCCGAAAAACTATATCACCAAAACAAAAATGTCTTTTAACGGCTTGAAAAAAGAAACGGATCGGGCAGCCGTTATCGAATATATGCGTCTTGCGGCTGATGCACCGATTGCACAACTCACCGCCATGGTGAAAATGCCAGATATGGTTCAAGATGAAACGGCTCAGGGTGAAATGGTTCAAGATGAAATGGCACCAACGACTACTGACGACCTGACCGAAAAAATGGCTGGCGAAGTCATCGATAAAGTCGAAGAAACCGTCAAAGAAGAGTAGTGCCCAGATCCTAATTTTCTTCGCATTCTTCTGTGGGTTATGGCAATACGTAAGCATATAGCCAAATATGAGGTAAGGACAGAATTATGCTTATTGCAATAAATATCATTATTGGATTAGCCGTACTGACCGTATTGGTTTCGCTCATTCTTGGCGCAATTAATATGCGCAAGACAGGAAGTGCGGCGCGGCTGAAATCCAACAAGCTCATGCGGGTGCGGGTGGCCGCACAATTCGTGGCCGTAATAGCTTTGATACTTATGGTCTATATGCGCTCCAAAGCCGCAGGCGCATAAGGGGCTAAACCCATGGTCAAGCTCAATAAAATTTATACGCGCACAGGCGATGATGGCTCCACCGGGCTTGCGGACGGTTCGCGCACCAATAAAGATTGCTTTCGGGTACGGGCATATGGGGAAATCGACGAAGCCAATTCTGCAATCGGCGTGGCGCGGATTTATGTGGACAATGTGGAATTAGACCGCTCTCTGGCCCGCATCCAAAATGATTTGTTTGATTTGGGTGCAGACTTATCAACGCCCGCGCTCGAAGACGACAGCAAGGCGCTTCGTATTGTGCAAAGCCAGATCGACAGACTAGAGACCGAACTCGATGCCCTCAACGCCGACATCGCGCCCCTCAAAACTTTCGTCCTCCCCGGCGGTTCAAAACCCGCCGCCTACCTACATCTCGCCCGCGCCATAACCCGCCGCGCAGAACGGGAAATCGTCGCTATGATGCGAGACGAAGACGTTAATCCGCTCGCCCTAAAATACACAAACCGCCTCTCAGACTATCTCTTCGTCGCCGCAAGATGGTGTAATAAACAAGGCCGCACAGACGTAAAATGGGTGCCAGGCGGGGAGAGATAGCATCGCTGACACAAATATTTAGGTTCTCTTTTCTAACACGGCTTGCGCCCACGTCTAAAATATAGCATACGCAACAAATTGAATAACTTAAGCGGGAGAACCCTTTATGAAAATCCTAGTCCCTGTAAAACGTGTGCTTGACTTTAATGTCAAAGTGCGGGTGAAATCCGACGAGAGCGGTGTTGATTTGGCCAATGTCAAAATGTCTATGAACCCATTCGACGAAATATCCGTCGAACAAGCCGTGCGCATGCAAGAGGCTGGCACGGCTACGGAAACCATCGCCGTATCTATCGGGCCGGACAAAGCCGCCGAGACCATTCGCACATCACTTGCTATGGGTCTAGACCGGGGTATTCATGTCAAGACAGATGCAGAAATTGAACCTTTAGCGGTGGCGAAAATCCTAAAAGCGATTGTGGAAGAAGAAAAACCAGATCTGGTTATCCTCGGCAAGCAAGCCATTGATGATGACAGTAATCAGACCGGACAAATGCTGGCCGCACTCATGGGTTGGCCACAAGCCACATTTGCCAATTCAATTGAAAAAGACGGAGACAGTTTAATAGTTGGCCGTGAGGTTGACGGCGGTATCCAAACAATCAAAGTGAGTTTGCCCGCAATTATTACAACCGACCTGCGCCTGAACGAGCCACGTTATGCCAGCTTGCCCAATATTATGAAGGCCAAACGCAAACCAATAGACGCCAAGTCAACAGATGATTACGGCATAGACATTACCCCGCGTTTGACCACCGTAAAAGTCGCAGAACCTGCGGGTCGTACAGCTGGTGTCAAAGTCGCTGATGCCGCCGAGCTTGTCTCGAAACTTAAAGAAGAAGGCGTGATTTAAACTCAAGGAAGACGTACTACCACTAGCTTGACAAATAAGGGTTATGTAGTACACTCCCCTAGATTAAGTCCGGAGCCCTAATTATGTCTGTTTCAAAAGTATGCGTCCGGATACCGGACAACAAAAAACAGGAATTGCTACGCCTTGCTGATACATGGCGCAAGTCTAGCCGCAAGCACGGCCCTGGCTGGGATGCTAAGATTATTCACCGTATTGCCAAAGAACAATATGGCGGCCTTGAGGCCATGTTCAAGGCACATGACTGGCCTGAACGGGGAAAAGCCATGATGCCGAAGGTTCAGTGGCGCGTTTGCGAATCATATGGCACCGTTAAGGCGTTTGCCAAAAAGCACGGAGCCAAAGAATCATGGCAAGAGGACTCGCCATTTCCTTTTGGCGTGCTGGGGCCGCTGAAACATATGAGCGATGACCCGGACGCACTGGTACGACCAACCGATGATGACTTGCTGGATAAAATGGGTCTTTAGGTGTTAATGGATACACACACGATGATTTGGGCTTATTACTCTCCGGAGCATCTTTCCGTAGCGGCAACAAAAGCTATACGCAACGCTCCCACTGTATTTATAAGTGCAGCCAGCTTGTATGAAATCGCCTTTAAGGGAAGCCTTGGAAAATGGCCGGAGGTGGAAGATATATGGAACACGGATATGGAGAGCATGTTTGACAGGCTGGGCACAAAAACCCTACCTGCAAACGGTCTCATCATGCA
>JALSHM010000190.1 GCA_026982235.1 Robiginitomaculum sp.
GTGACCTGATCTACCAGGCTATCGGCGGAGATGTTGATAACGAAACCGTCTAATTGCGGCGTGGTACGCTGGTTAAATGCTGAGAGGTTTATCCGGGCTTGCTGACCGACATAGACCTGATCAATGTCGATAGGCTGGATGCGAGCCTCAATAATCAGCCGGTCATTGATAGGGATAATCTGCATAATTGGCTGCCCCGGAGCGATCACACCACCGATAGTCGTGACACTCATATCATGGACAGTCCCCGCCACCGGGCTGGTAATGTCGATGCGCTCAACTTGGTCAGACGCAGTAGTTAACTGTTCATGCAAATCGCTACGCTCGCTTTCTACTTGGCGCAGCTCTGTAAGTATTTCCGCTATTTCATCCTTTTTAAGCTGTAAAATCTGAATCTCAGTTTCGCCGATAGCGCTATTGGTACGCGATATGTCTGAACGATGCGTAGATATGTCGCCACTAATACGGGCTTCTTCGCGCTCCAGTGCGAGAACCCGGGTTTTAGGCACGAAACCTTTGACGAGAAGCTTGCGTAACCCTTCTAATTCTTCACCAATTAGAGATAATTGTGCTTGCTTTGAGACTATTAAATCATTCAGCCCCTGGATTTGTTCACGGGATTGTGCAATGCGTTGGCGCAGTTGTGACACTTGCCCGCGCATGGATTTCTCGCGGGCTTCAAATAATTTTTGTTGACCGGTGATTATTTCGGCAACATCGGGGCGGTCTTTTGCCTCGAGCAGTATTTTTGACCAAGTAATCTGTTTGGCATCGTCCCACTCAGCACGCAATCTATCAACACGAGCTTGGGCTTCAAACAATCGCTTTTCGACAATCGTACGGTTGGCATCCATAGCCGTAGGGTCAAGCCGTAGCACCACTTGGCCTTGTTTAACCAAATCACCATTCTTGACCAATATTTCACCGACAATACCACCGTCCAGATGCTGCAAAGTTTTGGGTTTGCCTTCGACCATAATCACGCCGGACGCAATCACAGCGCCTTTGATTTTAAAAATGGCCGCCCAGCCCCCCATCACAACAACCAATAAAAATAAAGCTATGAAACCTTGCCGCAGATATTTCGTATAGGCTTCTTTTGGTTTTGGTGCGTCACCACCTGCCATCATAGCCTGCATATCCATTTGTCCCAAAGGCGCACTCACGACTTCCCCTCCGGTTTTGGCGGAGTCACCCCGGAAAATGTCGGCATATTAACCCGCTTAGGTTTGGGTTTAGACTTGCCTTGGGTTGGCGATTTAGATTGTGCAGATTTTGTTGGTACAGGGTTAACGGCAATTGCCCCGGCTTTCTGTGGGTTTTGTGGTTTATGGGGTGTCGGCTGGCTTGGTGCGTGACGCTGTGCCGCAGACTTTTGCTGGGTCACTTCTTTGATCACATCATCTTTAGGGCCAAAAGCAATCTGTTTGCCGTCCCTCAGCATCAATAATTGGTCAACAGCCGCGATAGCACTCGGCCTATGCGCCATAACAACAACAGTTTTTCCGCGCCTGCGTAGGTCAGCAATAGCAGAGGTCAAAGCCGCATCGCCTTCTGTATCCAAATTGGCATTGGGTTCGTCCATAACCACCAAACACGGATCGCCAAATAAAGCCCGCGCCAGCGCAATCCGCTGCACTTGCCCCCCCGAAAGCACGGCCCCCCCCTCACCAATGCGTGTGTCATAGCCTTCCGGTAAGCGCAATATCATATCGTGTACATCGGCGCGGCGGGCAGCGACAACAATATCTTCGGCGCTGGCATCTTGCTTAAACCGACCAATATTTTCGCCAATAGTGCCGTCGAATAATTCTACATGCTGGGGCAAATACCCAATATGGGGGCCAAGTTCATCACTATTCCACTGGTCAAATGTTGCGCCGTCAAGACGTACAGAGCCTTTTTGCGGTATCCAAATGCCAACCAAAAGCCGTGCTAGGGTTGACTTGCCCGATGCACTCGGCCCTATCACCCCTAGACCTTGACCAGGTTCAATTTTAAAATTTAGTCCTGATAGAACAGGAACTTTACTGCCTGGTGGTGCAGCAAAAATATTTTCCACAGATAAGGCACCCTTTGGCGCAGGCAAAGACAAGTTTTCCGGATCTTCGGGAATCATTTCGTAAAATTTATTCAGCCGATTAAAGGCTTGCCGCGCTGAAATAAACCCGCGCCATTGGCCGAGCGCCATTTGGATAGGTGCGAGCGCCCGTCCCATAATGATAGATCCTGCGATCATCGTCCCCGGCGTGATGATACCTTGCACCGCTAGTAATGCGCCCCAGCCAAGAATACCAGATTGAACAAACATGCGAAAGGCTTTGGAAGCGGAGGTCAAACTGCCGGCTCTGTCACTACCACGCACAGTAGAATTTGAAGCTTCATTGGTATATTCGTGCCAGCGGGCTTGCATATTGCCCCCCATACCCATGGCCGTTACTGTATCGGCATTTCGGTGAGCTAGATCTGCGAACATTTGGCCTTTAACACGATAAGCATTGGCGTCTTGCATGGGTTTCCTAGTTGAAATTTCATTGGCCCAAGCGAAAATAAAAATTATAACTGCGCCGATCAAACCAACAACCCCAAGGCTCCAATGGAATAAGAACATTACACCAATATAAAGGGGTGCCCACGGCATATCAAAAAATGTAGCAGGAGCGGCGCCTGATAAAAACTGCCGCAAAGTACTAACATCTTGTAAGGGGCGGTGCCGCTGCCCGGCCTTTCCATATAGCCCCTGCTTCATCCAAATTGCAAATGTGCGACCGCCTAAATCCTTCTCTAACTTGTCACCAATACGCACAAGCACGCGCGAACGTACATATTCCAAAAAACCCATAAACGAATACATAACCATCATCAAAACCGATATAGTCATTAAGGTTGACATACTGCCTGAAGCCAATACTCGGTCATAGACCTGCAACATATAGAGCGGCCCTGTCAGCATTAAAATATTTATGAAAGCCGTAAATATAGCTATGCCGATAAATGCACTCCGGCTCGTGGCAAGGGCTTGTCCCACCTCGGTGTGCAAAGCACTGGTTTTGTCTTGATCGTTCATAATGCTTATTGACCCGCCCTCATCATTATCTATTTCCAACTTATATGGGGTATAATCCCAAAATGGCAAATTTTAATTTTACAGTATTTTTGTACAAGGATTGGTAAACTTATCTGTAAAATTATGCCAGCAAATCTTCCAGCCTCTTGCCCCATGCGTTGACAGGGCTTTAACCACAGTTTAGGGCAAGAAACAATGTATAGTTCTTCTGAAATAAAACGCTTTTCTATTGATG
>JALSHM010000191.1 GCA_026982235.1 Robiginitomaculum sp.
CCAGTGACGGTCAGCCCGACGGGCGTTCTAAAATTCGTGTCGTGATTAAGGCTATTGCCAAAGAATTGGAAATGCCTATGCCGCCCTTAATCGCTTGCTTTACCAGTACCGAGCTAGGTCAGGTCATAGGTCGCGATAATATGGTACATGCTTGCGTTCATAAAGGTAAGATGGCCAAAGCCATTAGCCGCGAGATTGTTCGCTTGGCGGGCTTTCGTGAATTGATACCAAGCGAATGGCCAGATAGAGAACATGAAAACACAGAATATGAGAGTGTAAGTACTCTCGAAAACAAAGTCAAAAACGCCACAAACATCAATGCTGATATTGCTGGCGGAATTTAGTTGCATGTGGGCAAAACCCCGCTAGTGTGCGCCCACTTTTAAGAAACCCCTGATTTTGGGGGAACAACCTACAAACGACGCCTTTATGAAGCGTTCGTTTTATGGTATAGAGAGACGATATGAGTGATACAGAAGATAAAAAACCAACACGCAAACCAATGACCCTAGCGCCTAGGGGTGGTGGCAATGCGCGGTCAAACTTTTCCCAAGGCCGCACCAAGGCCGTTGTGGTTGAAAAGAAAAAACGCCGTTTGGTGAATGCGCCTGGCGCGCCTAAATCTTTGGGTAAAGCTGTAGCACCTGCGCCAGAAGAAAAAGTCGATCACGATGCTGTTGCAGCGCAGCGCATGGGACTATCCAAAGAAGAATATCTAAAGCGCAAACAAGCGGTTGATAAAGCTAAAACCGAAAAGTCCATGCGCGAACAAGCCCGGGCTGCGGAGCGCAAAGCGCTGGCGGAACGTGATGAAGCGGCTCGGTTAGCCCTGATTGCAAAGAAAGAAGCAGAAGCCCTTGCCGCCGCTGAGGCCGCCCGTATTGCCAAAGAACAAAAAGCCGCCGCCGAGGCCGAACGCCGCGCCGCCCGCCCAATCGCTGGTGGGCCTATTCGCAAGAAACAAGCACCAAGCAGTGCTGGGAAAGCTACACCGGGCAAATCTGACCCCGCTACACCCGCTACGCCAGTACCTGATGCATCCGCTCTTGAACGTGCGGGTGGACGCATCAAAAAGGCCAAGCCACAATACCAAAAACCAAATCGTTCGCGCAAGAATGAGCCGACCCGCCGCAAAGGCAAGCTAACGATTGTGAGTGCGCTTGCGGGCGATGAAGAGCGCCAGCGCTCGCTCGCATCGGTAAAACGCGCCCGCGAACGCGAGAAGCAACGCCGTACAGGTGGTAATAATGATAAGAAGAAAATCTTCCGCGAAGTCGTTATTCCTGAAACTATCACCGTTGCAGACCTCGCCAACCGGATGTCCGAACGCACCTATGCCGTCATCAAATATTTGATGGAGCAAGGCGATATGTCCAAAGCCGATGATGTATTGGATGCAGATACCGCCCAGTTGATCGTCGAAGATTTTGGCCATAGGGTCAAGCGGGTTGCGGAAAGTGACGCCGAAGCCGAAGCCTTTGCGCCAGCCGACGACAAAGACAATGAGGCGGATTTAAAACCACGCCCACCCGTCATTGCTATTATGGGTCATGTAGACCACGGTAAAACCACACTGCTTGATGCTTTACGTACTACTGATGTGGCTGGCAGCGAAGCGGGAGGTATCACTCAGCATATTGGCGCCTATCAGCTTAAGCTTAAATCTGGTGAAACCATTACAGTTCTAGATACACCCGGACATGCGGCGTTCTCTGCCATGCGCACACGCGGCGCGGCGGCAGTTGATATTGTTATATTGGTCGTGGCAGCAGACGACGGTGTCATGCCGCAAACAATAGAGAGCATTAAATACGCCAAAGCCGCTGGCACTCCAATAATTGTGGCCATCAACAAGATGGATGCACCAGAGGCTAATCCTAAGAAAATCGAAGAAGACTTATTGCGCCACGAAATCATTACCGAGAGCATGTCGGGTGATGTGCAAACGGTTCAGGTTTCAGCTCTGAAGAAAACAGGACTGGACGATTTGGCCGAAGCCATCATCAACCAAGCTGAATTGATGGAGCTTAAAGCCAATCCAAACCGCCGTGCGGACGGGTTGGTCATTGAGTCTAAAATAGCCAAAGGAAGCGGCCCTGTCGCAACATTCCTAATCAAGCGCGGCACGTTGAAACGCGGCGATATAGTCGTAGCTGGTGAACATTGGGGCAAGGTGAAAGCCATTATGGACGAACGCAATGCCAGACTTAAATCTGCAGGGCCTTCTGAACCTGTTGAAATTCTTGGTATGGACGGTGCCCCCGCCCCGGGCGAAGCCTTTGCGGTCGTGGGCAAAGAATCCAAAGCCCGCGACATCACCGAATATCGCAAGCGCCGCCGCAAACAAGCCCATGCCGCCGGCCCGATTGATGCAGCCACATCTATGGAGAAAATGCTAGCCAAGCTCAAAGAGAAAACTGTCGACGAGATGACACTCTTGGTCAAAGCCGATGTGCAAGGCTCTGTGGAAGCCATTCGCTCGTCCGTTGAGGCTCTTGGCAACGAAGATGTGCGTGCGCGGGTCATTCACGGTGCGGCTGGTGGTATTAGTGAAAGCGATGTTATGCTGGCCAAATCATCCGGCGCACCAATCATTGCCTTTAATGTTCGCGCCAATCGCCAAGCCAAAGCCTTGGCTGAACGCGAAGGCGTAGAAATCCGCTATTACTCCATCATTTACGAATTGCTCGACGATGTCAAAGGCGTGCTGGAAGGCATGTTGTCACCGGAACGCAAAGAAACCTTCATTGGTTACGCAGAGGTTCTACAAGTGTTTGATATTTCCAAATTGGGCAATATCGCCGGCTGTAAAGTCACCGAGGGCAAGGTCGAGCGCGGCGCAGGCGTACGCCTGTTGCGCGACGATGTGGTCATTCACGAAGGCACGCTTTCCACCTTGAAACGCTTTAAGGATGAAGTCGAAAAAGTCGTGGCCGGGCAAGAATGCGGCATGGGCTTTGAAAATTATCATGACATCCGCAAAGGCGATATGATCGAGTGCTTCACGGTGGAGATGCTGGTCCGAAAACTGGATTAGGAAGCAAGCCTAATTTTGATTGCATAATTGCTCCTTTGCCTTTATATTGCACCAATAGTATTAAGGAGTATGACAATGTCTATTGTTCGTAAATCAATAAGCCTGACAGAACAGCAAGACGCTTGGGTTAAAGCCCAAATTTCTTCGGGTGATTATACAAATGACAGCGAAGTTGTCCGCGACCTCATTCGAAAAGCACAGGCGAAGGATGCAGGTTTAGAAAGCTTACGCGCGGCAGTAAAAAAAGGCCGCGAAAGCGGATCG
>JALSHM010000192.1 GCA_026982235.1 Robiginitomaculum sp.
GCCGTAACCGAGCCAGGAACACCCGGATAGTAAAACTGCTGATAATGTACATACTGCAAGACGCATGGTCGTCTCCTCCTCAATAATCATTTTCTCTTGATTAACCTTAATATACTTAACAAACCTTTTGTTTTGTCTTACCGAAGTGTTAATTTCGTGGGTTAAATCAAAGAATTATGTGTTAAAATGTCATATTCCTAAAAATTATAGCTGCCGCGAATGGTCAGTGGGATAGAAATAATGTCATCGCCCTTCGTGCCATCAGAGAAATCCCGGGCACCTTCATATTTAACCCCTGCTTCAAATGCCAAAGCGGTTTTAGGCGTCATCTGCCATTCAAGCCCAGCCTTAACCGCACCATAAGGTACCCATTGGGCGTCAGATACTTGCGCTGATGCCCCTGCATTCACGTCATAATAATTCATTGTATTTAGGCCAGATTCAAATGCCGCTTCTTGAAATAGCTGCCGCTGGTTTAGATCCACATTTATGGCAGAATAATGCGCAGCACCACCCGATGCGCTAACAAAAGGTGTCAGCGGCCTGTTCAAATGATTTGCTAGGATTGGGTTGAAATAATGACGTCCCCCCACCTCAAAATCTAGTCGCTCCAGTTCACTAAAGTCATATTCATATGTGGCTACAACTACATTCGGAAACGTTTCAATATTCGTTTGTGACGCAAGCAATACGCCGGCAGCGTCATAAGTATCTATTGTTTCTGTCCGCCTTAGCCCGTCAATAATAGACGCCCCACCGCCTTTTTTTCCTTCAGCTCGCGTAAAACCCGCACTGGCAAAAATTGTATTATGGTCATCAATTATATACTCAAGCCCGGCAGAGACCCGCAATGGCGCAGTATATACGTCATCAACACTAATGTCAGGCGCTTCAACCCGCCCAGGAACACCTGTATATTCTCTCGTAATTTGGTCGCCACCCGCAGTTACACCCGTAACACGGGTCTCGACAAAATCCGCCCGGTTATATGCAGGCGCACTAGATGTAGAAAATAACCGCCCGGAAACACTATGATCAATCTCAAGACCAAATTGGCCGCGTAGCCTTGGGCGTTTTACCTGCGCTTGTGGGGTATAATTTGCTTGCGCCGTTTGCGCCGAACCCACGTGGGAACCATAACCAGCGCTGGTATATTGCGCCTGATTTGCATAGCCCGCTTGCGAGCCGCCGAGCGCTAGTGTGACTTGTTCCGGGCGACAGCCTTGGGGGGCACGCTGGGTTGGGCTTGTAATTTGACACCGTCCAAGGGCTCTGCGCCCGTTTTGGACATTATATTGTGTTTGGCTACCCTTATAGCGCGCACTTTGCGCCTGATAGCTATTTTGGTAGCTATTTTGGCCGCCGCCATAACCAAACCAAGAACAGCCCGATAATAAAACTGCCGCAGTAGATAATACTGTTATTTTTGCACACGCCGTAAACCGCATATTTCATTCTCGTCATTTATTTCCCAAACGGGATTGAAGTGCACAATTGCACTATGGTTAATGACGTGATGCACGCTTATGCTTAACAACTCGTTTATCGCGCGTAAAATTTATGGTTTTTTATGTAAACAAAGACAGTACGGTCTCAGGCGGCCTGCCAATAGCGGCTTTGCCCTCTTTAATGACAATAGGCCGCTCGATAAGCTTTGGATTTTCGACCATGGCGCGAATCAATTTGTCTTCATCGGTAACCGTTTTTAAATTCAGCTCTTTATAAATACTTTCCCCGGTGCGCATCATGTCGCGGACTGATGTTAGCCCGAGCATTTTTGCCACTTCGCGGATTTCTGCCGCGCTGGGTGCAGTTTTCAAATATTCGATAATTTCCGGTGTTTCGCCGCGCTCGGTGAGTAAAGCCAAGGTTTGGCGGGATTTAGAACAGCGTGGATTGTGATATATTTTCAATTTTTGGTTTTTGGGCATAATTGTTTCTCTTTTTATAGTTTCTCTTTTTATAGTTTCTCTTTTTATAGTTTCTCTTTTTAAAAGCTTGCTTTGCTTCTCCTTATAAGCGATTCTCCCCTCAATGAAAGAAAGTACTAACATTTCAGGAACCACCGCAAATGGCTTCGCACCTGTCCGCGATGCTTTTGTGGCCAATTTTACGGACGGGCTAGAAGCGGGTGCAGGCTTTTGTGCCTATAAAGACGGCGAGCTTATTGTTGATCTCATCGGTGGGACACGGGACAGGCGCGGCGAAGCGGCCTGGCAAGACGATACATTAGTGCCCGTATTCTCCACCACCAAAGCCGTGGCCGCACTGGTTATCGCTTGGCTGGTTGAACAAGGCCGACTGGATTATAAGCAAACCGTCGCGAGTTTGTGGCCAGACTTTGCCCAACACGGCAAAGGTGAATTGACCATTGCCCAAGTCCTATCTCACCAAGGCGGCCTGTCCGGTATCACCGAACCCATGCAGCCCGAAGACTGGTTTGATTGGGACGGTATATGTGCGCGACTGGCCGCCCAAAAACCAATTTGGCCACCCGGCACCAAGAGCGGCTATCACCCATTGACCTTTGGGTTTCTCGCCGGAGAAATCGTCCGGCTAGCAGATGCACAGAACCGCACACTGGGCACAATATTGCGCGAAGACATTTGCGCCCCCCACCATATAGACTTCTTTATTGGCACCCCTGTGCGCGAACATGAACGCTGTGCGGATCTGCACAAACCCAAAGCCATGGCCGATTTCGGCGACATAAATCCGGCTACCCAAGCCGCTTTCTTGCGCCCTTGGTCATCGCCAGGAAGGCGCGGTACCGAGGCTTGGCGCACGGCAGAATTTGCGGGTGCCAATGGCCACGGCACCGCAAAATCCATTGCACGGCTGATGCAATTAGCCCTTGATGGCTGTATAGGCACGGCGCAGTATTTCTCCACCGCCACACTCAGCGCCCTATCGCAAGAACGCATATCTGGCCAAGATTTGGTCTTGCCCTTTGACCTCAGCTTGGCGGCGGGCTTGATGATAAATACCCCCAACCATTTCTACGGCCCGAACCCGGGCACGCTCGGGCATTCTGGCTGGGGCGGCTCATGCACATTTGCCGACAGGGACACAGGCATCACCTGCGCCTATGTCATGAACAAACAAAGCCACGCCCTACTGGGGGACGCCCGACCATCGCGGTTAATTGCGGCGTTGTATGGATGTTTATAAAATACCCCCTAATAATACCGCAGACCCATTTTACGGCTTAGCCAATCTAGTATATGTTTATTGATGGCGTCTGGCTGTTCCCACATGGCCCAATGGCCGCAATCTGGGACGGTGA
>JALSHM010000193.1 GCA_026982235.1 Robiginitomaculum sp.
GCCTAAAACCAAAAATGATAAATCTTATTACGGCCAGCTAAACTATGCCTACCATCTTGATGCGACCAAGTTGGCCGAACTCTTGAAAGAACGGTCAATCAAGTTGGGTGTCAAGCATGTTATTGGGACAGTTGAAAGTGTTGATATTAGTGAAACAGGGAAAATTTCTGCCGTATCTTTGCAAGGCGGGAAAAAAATCGCAGCCGATTTTTTCATTGATTGCACTGGTTTTGCGGCCGTTCTTATTGGAAACGCGCTCGGATCCAAAGTAAAATCAGTACAGGACACACTTTTGGTCGACAGGGCTTTGGCGATACAGGTCCCTTACGCAGATAAAGCTGACCCTATTCCCAGTGCCACCCGTGCCACCGCCCATGAAGCGGGCTGGACATGGGATATAGGCTTGAGATATCGCCGGGGTATAGGTTATGTGTATTCTAGCAGCCACAGTAGTGATGATAGGGCGCTGGAAGTTTTGCAAAATTATATTGGCGGCTCAAAAAATGACATTTCGCCCCGCCTTCTTAAAATGAAAACTGGTTACAGGGAAACCCAGTGGATTGGCAATTGTGTTTCGGTCGGGTTATCTGGCGGATTCCTTGAGCCTCTCGAAGCGACAGGGGTTGTCATGGTTGAGGCTGCCATCAGGATGATTGGTGATTACTTTCCGAGATATGGTGATTTTGATATCGTAGCCAAGCACTTTAATCGGGCTATGCGCGAACGCTATGAAGATGCTGTCAGTTTCGTTAAAATGCATTATTATCTAAGCCAGAGGAAGGACAACGATTTTTGGGAAGATAATAGAAGCCTAGCAACGGTTCCTGATAGCCTAGTTGAGAAATTGGAATTGTGGAAATATCGTCTGCCAATAGCGGCAGATTTCCATTCAACCAACCGACTGTTTTCTCATGAAATTTATCAATATGTTTTGCTGGGTATGTGCGTCAAGCCTGATTTACTGGCCAACCAGTCGTCATACCCATTTATTCACCAGGCGCGGGATGAGTTTCAAAAGTTAGACATTGCCAAGCAAAATGCTTGCCTTGCCATGCCTTCACACCGAGACTTAATAGAAGCTATTAACGAAAAGAAATTTTCTTTTGCTTAAAAACGATTAACTGTAAATATCTACTTACGAGTTTTTTACCATTGAAGCGAGTGGCTACATAGGCTAATGACCCTCAAATTTTCCAATTTAAGCATAAGCTAAAATGGAATTTAGTATTTTGAAGCCACAACAAAGTGGGCAATTAAAGGAAATAACATGGCTAAGAAACCAACCAAAAACGCGGCTGCTCCAGCAGGGACACAACCAAATGTAACTGGCAATGTGATGATGTATGAAGATCCACAACCGCTGACCAAAGATAAACACGCCAATTACGGCGTGGTTCAGGTTGAAAAACCATTCGCATTTATGGCAAATTCGCACTTTATGCCAATTACGGCGCCAGAATTTGGTTCGGCTTCGGCTAGCTATCCCATAATTTTTGCGGGCGAGGAAAAAACACCATTAGCTGTTATGGGCATTCGCGCTAACGAAAATCTTCTGATTGAAGACGGTATTTTTGATAATAAATATTATATGCCTGCTTTCGCTCGCCGTTATCCATTCGTGCTGGCAGGTGACCAAGAAAATGACCGTTTCGTAGTTTGTGTGGACGAAAAAGCGGAATGTGTAACCGATAAAAACCCAACACAATCTTTCTTTGACGGTGACCAACCTTCTCAATTCACGAATGAAGCATTTGAGTTTCTCAAACAGTTCGAGCAAGATCGCCGAGCTACTGAGCAAATGATTAACCGCTTTAAAGAGCTTGATTTATTCGAGCAAAAGGAAATGAATTTCCAAGGCCAAAATGCAGACGGCACACCCGCCGAAAAGCAAAAAATTGCAGACTATTTTGCCATTAGTGACGAGAAGCTTCGCGCTCTTGATGCCAAGACCACCAAAGAATTGATGGACAATGGTTTCTTAGCTGTAGCTTACGCCCATATGCTCTCACTTGGCAATTGGCAGCGTCTGGTCAATATGACTTTGGAGCGCGCCCAAGGTGAAGCCGCTAACGCGTAATAGCAGGAAACACAGAAATAAGGTATGCAAAACCCCGGTCGACTGATCGGGGTTTTTTATTGTATCCAAGCTAAATGGTCACATCAACTTACAGTCGCTTGATGAAATTGCCCGTATTTTCTAAAATGGGCCAAGCTGTCGGGGATGATTGCGGCTATAGTTTCCGCTTCGATACCGAGGTCGGTGAGGCCGGGATAATTTCCGCTAACCACATTGTCTATCTTGAGTAATTTAACCTGATCACGGGTTAAAAACGGCTTGACCAGAGGTATGTAACCCGAGATTTCACCGAACATACCCATCAGACTACTAACGCCCCAGGGCACAGGTAGAAGCAGGCGTTTTTTGTCGATGGCGTCTAAGGTGAATTGCAGTAATTTCTTAAAACTAAATGTTTGTGCGCCGCCAAATTCCCATATTTGTCCCGTTGTGCCTTGGTTGGTGATTTTACAAATCGCTTGCGCCAAATCGTCTACATAAAGTGGTTGAAATTTTGTCGTGCCACCGCCGATGAGTGGGAGCACCAAACTCATATTCGCCAATTTGGCAAAGCGCGTGAAGAAACCATCGCCTTCGCCGAATAATATGGAGGGGCGCAAAATATCGGCTTTTTGCACAATGGATAACACGGCTAATTCGCTTTTGGCCTTAGAACGGGCATAGGCGCTGTCACTATCGCCATTGGCGCCCAGTGCAGATAGGTGCACAATATTTTCGATTCCAGCTTCTCTTGCCGCTTCGGCAATGTTTTGGGCACCTAAAACATGAACCGCATTGAAGCTTTGTCGTCCCTGTTCAACCAAAATACCCGCTAAATTTATAACGGCATCACAACCATGAACGGCCCGTGCCACAGATTTTTTATAGCGCACATTGGCTTGTACCACTTGGATTTGACCCACCCCACCCATGACTTTTAGGTCGCCCGCTATATGGGGCCGACGCACACAAGCCCGTATTCGCCAACCGTCTTTGGCCAAGCGCCTGACAACATAATGCCCCAAAAATCCGTTGGCACCAAATACACAAACCAAACCTTTTGACATAAACCTCTCCAAACCATTATTTGACGTGCTTTACATTTACGCCTCGAACCAACATAAGTCTACGCCCGAATGAGAGCTGTGGTAAATTAGTTGATGATTGACCCACGCAAAAGACTAGTCTAAATGCACCCTTCGCACATTGGTCGCGATAAATGGGCC
>JALSHM010000194.1 GCA_026982235.1 Robiginitomaculum sp.
GCTTTAGTTGGGGTGAATTACTTCATCTTATCACGCTTAAAACCTGATATGGATTTCCATTATGACCTTGGTTTTTGGCGTTGTCTTGGTGGGTTTTTCACCGGGGTCTTGGTGGCTTATGTTTACCGTTTGCTTCTCCCCAAGTTTACAAGCCAGGGCATATCCTTTTGGTTAGCGACATTGATAGAGGTCATTGCTCTTTTGGTTCTTTTAGGTTTTGTGATTTATTTCCCCGGCAAAGCTCAGTTCTTTATTGCACCAGTGGCCTTTATATTTGTACTTGGGTTTTCATTTGATATGGGGGCAATATCAAAATTTATGGGGACGCGGGTCTTGCGTTATCTTGGTAAGATTTCCTATTCTATCTATATGGTGCATATTCTGATTTCTTTGTGCTTTTCTATTGGTGCAGAAATGGTCTTGCCAAGACTGTTTGGGCCTTTGTGGAATGCTAGCCAAATCCCAGGCACATTATTGCTTATTCCGTATTTGGCATTGGTGATTTTCACATCCCACTTTACCTTTAAATATATAGAAATGCCGGGGCGCAAAGCTATTTTGGCTTATGATTTCGCTGCGAGATTAAAGGGGTTTAAAGTGCGACCTGCTCAGCAAGATGCTTGATGCACGCATTCATATAGGCTAATCCCCCACCATGACAGATATACAATATGATAAATTAGGCCAACTCGGTAGCCAGACCGATATGCCGAAAACGCCAGACGCAGCAAAGCTAGAGCGGGTGGCAAACCCTGCGGATGCGCCTTATCTTATTCGTTTTACTTGCCCTGAGTTTACCTCTTTATGCCCTGTGACGAACCAGCCGGATTTCGCCCATTTGGTTATAGACTATGCGCCGGATAAGTGGATTGTCGAGAGCAAATCCCTCAAATTATTCCTGACATCGTTTCGCAATCATGGGGATTTTCACGAAGCCTGCACTGTCGGGATAGGCCAGAGAATAATTAAAGAGATTGAACCATTATGGCTGCGGATTGGTGGTTATTGGTATCCGCGCGGCGGTATTCCTATTGATGTGTTTTACCAATATGGGGTGCAGCCAGAAGGTTTGTGGGTACCTGATCAAGGCGTGGCTCCTTATCGGGGGCGAGGGTAACACAAATTTGTGATACCTTTATTTGAAAGTTGGCGTTATGCTGAACCATGCCTATTAAGATAAATAAGGCCATTTGCAGGAGAAGACTATGTCCGTAATTGAATTTTCTACCGCGCAAAATGTGCGCGATAAAATTTGGGCTTCTCTGCAAGAAGAAGCCAAAGAATTTGCCGCACAAGAGCGGGCTTTGTCGTCTCTGTTTTATGCGACGATTTTGAACCAGGAAAGTTTCTGCCGTGCGCTGGCCAGTTATTTGGCTGAGAAACTGGCTACACCCGAAGTCTCTGCCTTACACCTAAGAAAGCTGTTCCTTGATATTTACCGTGCCGACGACACGATAGTCGATGCAGCGGCACAGGACTTAATAGCCGTACGTGAGCGGGATCCGGCTTGTACGTCATATCTGCAATGCTTTTTGTATTTTAAAGGTTTTACGGCCTTACAAACCTACCGCATAGCCCATAGTTTTTGGCGGCAAGGCCGTAAAGTTATGGCTTATCACCTGCAAAATCGCTCAACTGAATTGTTCAGCGTTGATATTCATCCTGCCGCCGTGTTTGGTGCCAGCATCATGCTGGACCATGCGGACGGCTTGGTGGCGGGCGAAACCAGTCGGGTGGGAAATGGGTGCTCTATCCTGCACGGGGTAACGCTGGGCGGTACGGGTAAAGACCATAAAGACCGACATCCTAAAATTGGTGAGAATGTACTGATTGGTGCGGGCGCGAAAATATTGGGCAATATCACAGTTGGCGACGGCGCGCGGATTGCTTCTGGCTCGGTGGTTCTCAAAGACGTGATGGCTAATTGTACTGTGGCGGGCGTGCCTGCCAAGCCTGTTGGTGGTAAGTGCTGCGAGAACCCAGCGGCGGAAATGAACCAAATACTTGGGGATGAATAAAGTTGGGGATGAATAAAGTTTCGGTTTGATTTGCTGTGCCGAGTCGGTAAACTTGCCTGAATATTAGGAGTATATCATGACTGCAGAGCAAATTTCACAGGTTCAAGCCTATCTTAAAAAACGTCTTGGGACAGAAAACCTCACCATAAGCCCGCGCAAAGTAGCCGACAGTGTTGAGGTTTATCTGGACGATGAAATTCTTGGTATTCTTTATATTGATGATGAGGATAAGAACGATATTTCCTATGATCTGAATATCTCCATTTTGCAACAAGACTTGGACGAAATGTAGACATGGGGGTGTTTGCTCTCGATGGTGTTGAACCGCAGTTGGCTGATGGGGTATGGATAGCCCCAAATGCTTCGGTCATTGGCGCAGTTAGCCTTGGCGAAAATGCGTCAGTTTGGTTTGGGGTGGTTATTCGCTGCGATAATGAACCTATCACTATTGGTAAAGATACCAATATTCAGGATAATTCTGTCCTACATTCCGACCCTGGCATGCCGCTAAGCATAGGTGCAGGTGTCACGGTCGGTCACAAAGCCATGCTGCACGGTTGTACGGTCGGCGATAATGCGCTTATCGGTATTGGGGCTACTGTCCTGAACGGCGCGGTTATTGGCAAAAACTGTATTGTCGGCGCTCATGCTTTAATCACTGAGGGCAAAGTTATTCCTGATAATTCATTGGTCGTTGGTGCGCCGGGACGGGTCATGAAGACAATCGGCGATGCTCAGGTGCAAATGCTCAAGGCCAGTGCCTTGCATTATGTGGAAAATGCAGCGCGGTTTAGGGACGGGCTCAAAAAGGTATAAAGTCGACGGGTATAAAGACGATGTTCTAACCCCCTGTCACCGACATATGTCGCTTGGTGCCAGACCTGTTCCCGGATTTTTTGATCGCAAATTCGTGCTTTTCTGGCTTGTTAATCATGGCCTTGTCCAAAGCTGCATCCAAAGCTTCAGAGCCACCACAACGCAATGCCGCGCGTAAATCAACATGGGCGCCATGCCCTAAACACATAAAAAGCTTGCCCGTACAAGTGATGCGCACACGGTTGCAGCCCGCGCAGAAGTTTTTGGTCAAAGGGCTGATAAAACCCAGCCGCCCCCCTGTTTCGGTGATATGCACATACCGTGCGGGGCCGCCTGTATTGTCTGTGCTATCACGTAGCGACCATTGGCGTTCAAGATTATCGCGGATTTTTGAAAGCGGTATAAATTGGTCAAACCTGTCCTCGCCCGTATCGCCCATAGG
>JALSHM010000195.1 GCA_026982235.1 Robiginitomaculum sp.
TTTCGCCAAACGCCAATACACATGGCTACGCGGACAAATGCAGGGGTGGGAGCGCGTGTAACTGGTTCATAGAGTGTTCAAATGGCCTGTTTATTGCTTGTTCTGCTTTAATGAGTTCATTTTGGGACATATGCGAAACTGTAAACTATATATATCGAAATTCTTACTTTCTATAGTTGGTGCAGTGTGCTTTGTTGGCTTTCTATTGACCGCTAACCAAACATTTGCGCAAACAGCGACAGATATTGAATTGCAGCTTGCTGGCAGTGCAGATGCGCGAGATATTTTTGTGCAGGCGAAGAAATATCATGATGGCGATGGGGTGGAGCAAGATTTTACAAAGGCACGCATACTCTATCAAAAAGCGGCCAATTTAGGAGATAATGATGCGCGGATAAATCTTGGGTATTTATATTTTATGGGACAGGGAGTTGAGCAAAGTTATGCCGAGGCGCGTAAATGGTACCTAATCGCCGCCAAAAATGGTGATAAGTCTGCACAAGAAAACTTAGCTATGATGTATGTGCATGGTCTTGGCGTGCAAAGAGACCCCGCCATGGTGAAATATTGGCGCGAATATAATCAGCACATAAAAAAGAGAATGCAAAAATTAAAGCCAAGTGCTTTACCTGATTCTGTTCAGGGTGACCGTCTTACATCAATATCCTCCACTCGGCAGAGCAAAGAAAAAGTTGAAGTGGCAATAACACAGATAAATCTACCAAAAAATAAAGCAAAAATATCTATAAAACCTATAGAAGACACCGTTAACACAAAGGCCAATAAAACGCCAAATAATAACGATAATTTTGGGACGAATCTAATTAAAGTACAGACAATTAAACAATTACAACCACCTAAAATTTTGTCTCATTCTTTGGAAAAAAACCAAAACTCACCTTATCCAGTATGGATGAGTAACCTACTCGCCAGTGCATTGCTATTATTGGCATTGGTTAGTGGAGTATGGTTTTGGGTGCAATTTAAGCAAATTAAAGAACAGAAAAAAGCATATATTTTTGCGAAGTCTTTTTATGCTTATCATCGTGATCAATTACGAATTAATTATTTGCGCTATCCTACTCAAAATCGAAAACATGGTGATATTGATGATCCTTGGGCAGGTACTCTATGTTCTTTAATGGTGAAATTCGCTCAAAAACAAAAAAATAATCAAGATTTAGTGGGTGAGCAGAGTCGAATAATTTTACAAGCTTTGGCGCACAGCCCTTTGAAGGCTAGGCGGGGCGTATTCCCATTGATTGATAGTATTCAGCAGAAAATATTTGCAGATATTCAAGCACATGATTTTAAACAAAGTTCACAAGTCTCCCTGAGGTTAGCGCTAAACAACTTTGATAGAAAACATCGACCTGCGGCAAAAAAGCATATAGGAAATGTGGTAAACTTACATGATAAGGCTAAGAATAATCAGGCTACAATACCGCCAAAAAGTCTATGGCCAGATAAACCTGGTACCTAAAGTCGTGTGCTTGTTTATTTTTTGTTTGTAATTATCGTATTTTCTCGTATGGGCAGGTTCTATAATTTAATTGGATGAGCCAAAATTGCATTCTATTCTTACATTTTTTAAAAACCGTAGTGTTTTGTTTTGGATTGTCTTGGTGCAATTGGTGATTTTTACGGTTATTGCGCTTTGCGTAGACTTTAAGCCTGAATCTGTGGCTAGTTGGTTTGGGGCTTTCGCGCAATCGCCATTTGCTATTCCTGCCGTTATTGGGATTTATGTGCTGGCGGCCTTTGTTAATACGCCCCAGTGGATGTTGCATGGGGGAGTGGTTTTGACATTTGGCCCTATTACGGGAAGCGCCATAGCATGGGCTGCGACCATGATTTCAGCCAGTTTTAATTTTTGGCTCGGTCAAAGATTAGGTGCTGATAGGTTGAGTAAAATCAGCAAAGGCAAAATGACATCCATATTGCGCTTGATTAGAAACCACGGTTTTTTGACCAGCATGGGTGTGCGTATCGTGCCGACGGGGCCGTTTATTTTGGTGAATTTAGCCGCCGGGGTGACGCGGATGAAATTTTCCAGTTTCTTCTTTGGGACAGCCCTCGGCATTATTCCTAAAATAGCTTTGATAGCTTCGGTGAGTGAAGGCATTACTGGTTCTGTAACCGGTAAAGGGCCGACATATATTGCCATTATCATTGCAATAGCCATGCTTTGGATGGGCATAATATATCTAGCAGGATCGCGCCTAAAGGGCAAAATGGCGGTTAACGATGGCGATACGGAAGCGGTAAGTGGAGAGAGAGTAAAAAAAGCACCTAAATAGCTTTGTTTTATGTTTACAGTCTTGCTTTTTGGGGACGCTCCGCCCATTAACTAATAGAATCATTTTTTACTTTTGCGTACCCTTTTAATTTTATATCTTTACCAAGAGGGTTGTGCGGGGTCGCAAATCCGTAAACGGGAAAATATATGTTATCGAGAATATTAGGGTTTTTATCGGCTGATATCGCCATTGACCTTGGAACCGCCAACACATTGGTTTATGTCAAAGGACGGGATTTGGTTTTAAACGAACCATCTGTTGTTGCTTACTCCACCAAAAATGGCCGCAAAGAGGTTCACGCCGTTGGTGATGATGCTCGTATGATGTTGGGGCGGACCCCCGACCATATTGAGGCTATTCGCCCCATGAAAGACGGTGTGATTGCCGATTTTGAAGTGGCGGAAGTGATGATCGATCATTTTATCAAAAAAGTGCATAACCGCAAAAACTTTGTCCACCCGCAAGTGGTGATTTGTGTGCCGTCCGGTGCGACGGCTGTTGAGCGGCGGGCTATTCATGATAGCGCAGCGCGAGCCGGGGCGCGTAAAGTGTATTTAATCCGCGAGCCTATGGCGGCGGCACTGGGTGCGGGATTGCCCATCCATGAGCCAAGCGGGTGTATGATTGTGGATATTGGCGGCGGCACGACTGAAGTCGCAGTATTATCGCTCGACGGCATTGTTTATGACCGTTCGGTTCGGGTCGGGGGTGATAAAATGGACGAGGCAATTATTCAATATGTGCGCCGAACAACGAATCTACTGCTTGGCGAAATGAGCGCAGAGCAAGTTAAGAAAGAAATCGGCTCTGCGCAAATGCCTGAAGACGGTGAGGGTATGACCGTCCAGATTAAAGGCCGTGACCTGATGAACGGTGTGCCGCGCGAAATTCGTGTCACCGAAGCCATGATTGCAGAATCGTTATCTGAACCAGTTGAGCAAATCGTTGAAGCCGTTAAAATCGCTCTGGAGGCTA
>JALSHM010000196.1 GCA_026982235.1 Robiginitomaculum sp.
GTGATTCCTTCGATTGTGTTGGTGCTGAAAAATTACCGTCTGTTAATTGGTAATTTGCAGATATTTAGCGCAATACGGCGGTTAAACCCTATCTGGAGATGAACGGACAATGAGTTTACTACAAATTTTGTCAGAAATAAGCTTTAACATAGGTGCGTCATCTATGTTAATTGTAAATGCATCTGCCAGTGGTTTTTCGCTGGTAGAACTGTTTTCCCGGGCAGACTGGATTGTTAAATCGATTATGATTGGGCTAGCCGTAGCGTCTGTTTGGTCTTGGGCGATTATTATTGATAAGAGCATCAACTTCCATTTACTTAAGAAACGTGCCACGAATTTTGAAGAAACATTTTGGTCAGGTCGGACACTGGATGAATTAGCGGAGGGGTTAGCTGGAGATACCCGCGACCCAATGGGCAGAGTGTTCACTGCGGCTATGCGTGAATTTAAAGAGAGCCAAAATAACCCACGTAGTAATGATGTTGGCGGCACAAGAGAACGTATTGACCGGGTCATGGGGCTGGTGGTCAACCGCGAATTGGCCAAGGCAGAACGTGGGCAGACTGTGCTGGCGACGGTTGGATCTGCGTCCGTATTTGTTGGCTTGCTTGGCACGGTTTGGGGTATTATCAACACATTTCGCGCTATCGACCTTGCAGGTAATGTGGATGTTCTCACGATTATTCCGGGCATTATGGAGGCTTTGTTTGCGACGGCGCTTGGTCTGGTGGCAGCCATACCTGCGGTTATTTTCTACAATAAATTTTCCACCGATTTAGATAGATATGCTGGCAGGCTTGATGGATATACGGACGAATTATCAGCTATCCTCTCGCGTAAAATCGGCAAAGGCGGTTAAGCATGGCTATGTCGCAAATGGGACGGAGCGGCGGCGATAGGCGGGGCAGACGTGGGCGTCGTGGCCTTAATTCCGAAATCAATGTCACGCCATTGGTTGATGTGATGTTGGTACTGATGTTGATATTTATGGTGCTAGCCTCGGTTGTGGCAGCAGGCGTTCCTATTGAACTCCCCAAAACCGACGCCAAGTCCATGCCAACCCAGCAAAAGCCCTTGACCGTTACCGTTGATATAAATGGCATAATCTACTTACAAGAAGAAGTGGTCACGCTTGAAGAATTGCGACCAAAACTAATCGCGCTGGCAGGCGAAGGTTATGAAGAACGGATTTATCTGCGCGGAGATGCGGGCGGCAATTATGGCCCGGTCATGAAGGTTATGTCTGCCATCAATGCCGCAGGATTTTCAAATATAGGATTGGTCACGGATCCTGTACAAAAATAGAGGGTATAGATTCCATGAAATTCGGTCTGCCCATATCATTTGCCTTGCATGGCTTGGTTGCATTTGGCGGGGTATTGCTGTGGTCGGGACATGTTGAGCAATTGGCACAAACGCATATTATTCCGCTGGAATTAGTGACGGTGTCGGACATAACCGATATTCAACCGACCCGCAGCAAAGACGTGGAGCCAGAAGAAAAGCCAGAAGAAAAGCCTGAGATAACACCGGAAACTATTGCACCTGAAACCGGACAACCGCCTATTCCAAAATCTGAACCTGCGCCTGTATTCGATTTAGACGAGCTGGAAAAAGCTTTCAAAGATGTACGCAAGGATAACCCGGACGCAGGCACCCAAAAGACCTTGACCAACGAAGCCCCGAATGCAGACATTGCCGAAAATGAACGTCAGGGCGTAGGTGCAGGAACGGATGCAATCGTCAATGCAAAAGATTATATCCGTTCGCGGATGAAAGATTGTTGGAATGTTGACACCGGCGCTATGGACTACCAGGATTTGGCCATAAAAGTGGATTTAACGCTAAATATGGACGGCAGTATAGCAAATATAAAAGTAACAAATAATGCGCAAATAATCGCCTCTGCAAACAAATCTTGGGCTGTTGCTCGCTATAACGCTACAACTGCACTTCGCAAGTGCGCACCATATGATGGTTTGCTAAATATTGATTATGATGTATGGAAAGAGTTAAAGCTTCATTTGGATCCAGGAGAGAATTGATGAACAGGGCAAATAAGTCTTCCAGAAATGTGTCGCAGGTCATGAAGTTTGTTCTGGCTACAATGGCGTTATGGGCGGGTATATTCACCTCTTTACAGGCACACGCCCAGCTGGAAATCGACATTGTCCACGGCGCGCCGGATCCTGTACCTGTTGCTATACCGGATTTTCTATCGAGCCACCCCGACACCGACAAAATCGCCCGGGATATGGCTGAGGTCATTGCGGCTGATTTAGAGCGCTCCGGTTTGTTTCGTGTACTGGATAAAAGCACATATATCGAGAAACAAACTGATATAAATTACCAGCCGCGCTTTGCTGATTGGCGTTTGATAAATGCTAAAGCTTTGTTATCGGGAAAAATTATCCGCGAAAATGCCAACCGCCTCAAGGTCGAATTTCGCCTGTGGGATATTTACGGTGCCGAGCAATTAGACGGTAAGCGCTTGGCTACGACGCCGGATAATTGGCGGCGCATTGCCCACAAAATTTCGGATAATATCTATAAACGCTTGACCGGGGAGGGCGGGTATTTCGATAGCCGCATTGTCTATATAGCTGAAAGTGGCCCCAAAACCGACCGCCGCAAGCGCTTGGCGATTATGGATGCGGACGGTGCCAACCCACAATATTTGCTGACGGGGGCTGATTTAGTACTGACACCGCGCTTTTCCCCATCGGCGCAGACCATTACTTATTTGTCTTGGGAGACAGGGCGTTCGCAGGTTTATTTGCTAGACATAGAGACGGGGCGGCGCGAATTATTGGGTGATTTCCCCAATATGACCATTGCGCCGCGTTTTTCCAATGATGGGCGCAAGCTTATTTTCTCCATGGTCAAAAAGGGCAATAGTGATATTTATGTGTTTGACCTTGATACACGATCCACCACACGCCTGACTACAAATGGCGCTATTGATGTATCACCAAGTTTCTCGCCGGATGGGCGCAAAGTGGTGTTTAATTCAGATAGAGGCGGGTCGCCCCAGCTTTATACCATGAATGCGGATGGATCTAATGTGAAGCGGCTAAGCTTCGGCGAAGGGCGCTATACCGCACCTGCATGGTCGCCGCGTGGTGATCTCATCGCCTTTACCAAAAGCCATAAAGGCAAATTTCATATTGGGGTCATGTCTGCGAAAGACGGCAAAGGCGAACGTCTGCTGACAAATTCCTATTTGGACGAAGGACCCACATGGTCGCCTAATGGTCGGGTCATCCTATTT
>JALSHM010000197.1 GCA_026982235.1 Robiginitomaculum sp.
CATACCCAGCAAACCAAGCACCCGTGCCGATAATCCTGCTTCTATTGTGTCCGCAAAATTATCCGGCACCGTAACTTTGCGCTTGGCCGCCCTGGCAAATGCACCCGTTTTGACCGCTTTGTCCACAGAAGCACGGCTTGCCGCAATCCAAACGCCGCGTCCGGGCAATTTGCCGTAAATATCGGCGACAACTAGGCCGTCAGGAGAAAACGCTAACCGCAGCATATCAGCTGGGTCGCGCAATTCGCCGGATGCAATATCCTTACGCGCACGCGGTTTGTGCCCCCGACGCGTATGTGAGCCGTCCCCATGGGCATGTGTTGCCCCAATGCCCATGCTATCACCTGCCGTATTTATGTCGGATTGAGCGCTCAAGAACCAAATACATCCTCTGCAGTCGGCGCGGCATTTTCGTCCACGGCCAGGTCTTCTTCTTCGGTCTCGACGATTAAGTCTTCCGGCTTAATCCAGCCTGCCAATACGCGGGCTTGCATAATCATGTCTTGGGCGGCATCGGCTGATAGGCCAAAGCTCTCTAAGATGCCGTCTTCGTGAACACGCTCACCGTCGACCATTTCGTTATAGCCGCGCAAATCATCCGGAATAAGCCCGGCCACATCTTCAACGGTTTTCACGTCATTTTCCCCAAAGGCCACGGCCATTGGCAAGGTGACGCCCGGAATGTTCAGCACTTCGTCTTCAACACCAGCCGCTTTGCGGGCTTCATCTTGCTCTCGTGCGGTTTTCTCTAGAAACTCACGGGCACGAGTCTGCAGTTCGGTTGCAGTCGCTTCGTCGAAACCTTCAATAGAAGAAATTTCTTCTGGGGCCACATAGGCCACTTCTTCGAGATTTGTGAAGCTTTCGGCGATCAGGACTTGGGCAATCATTTCGTCCACATCCAAAGCTTCAATAAATAATTCAGAGCGTTCCTTGTATTCTTTTTGGCGGCGCTCGCTTTCTTGCTCTTCATTCATAATGTCAATGGCCCAGCCAGATAGCTGCGAGGCAAGGCGGACATTTTGACCCCGGCGCCCAATGGCAAGGGATAATTGATCGTCTGGCACCACAACTTCGATACGGTTTTCTTCTTCGTCCATGACAACTTTGGTAACTGTGGCAGGCTGGAGGGCATTGACGATAAAGGTCGCGGCGTCGTCATTCCACGGAATAATGTCGATACGTTCGCCTTGCAGCTCGTTAACAACGGCTTGCACGCGCGAGCCGCGCATACCCACACAAGCACCCACCGGGTCGACGGAGCTATCGGACGTGCGCACACCAATTTTGGCGCGCGAACCTGGGTCGCGGGCAACGGCAACGATTTCGATAATGCCTTCGTAAACTTCTGGAACCTCTTGGGCAAACAAAGCTGCCATAAATTCGTTACAAGAGCGCGACAGGAAGATTTGCGAGCCGCGTTGTTCTTCGCGCACTTCAAGAATATAAGCCCGCAAGCGATCCCCGCTTTTGACGTTTTCGCGCGGCAAGGTTTCTTCGCGGCGGATAATGGCTTCAGTGCGACCAAGGTCCATAATGATATGGCCATATTCAACCCGTTTGACGATACCAGAAACAATTTCGCCGACCCGTGTTTTGTATTCTTCGAATTGGCGGGCGCGTTCAGCTTCGCGAATGCTTTGCATAATGATTTGCTTGGCCATTTGGCTTTGCACCCGGCCAAATTCAATTGGGGGCAGGGGGGTTTCAAACGTGGTGCCAATTTGCGCATCGGGATTGTCAAGCATGGCTGTGACCAAATCCACCTCAGCCGATTCGTTTTCAACTTCCTCTACAACCGTAATGACACGCTTAAGAGACATTTCGCCAGTCACGGGGTTCAGTTTGGCGCGAATATCATTTTCTGCGCCATAGCGTTGGCCAGCAGCTTTTTGAATGGCAGCTTCAATGGCCTTGAGGACAATTTCCTTGTCGATAGATTTTTCTTGGGCAACCGCCTTGGCGATTTGCAAAAGTTCTAATTTATTGGCGCTAATTCCTGCTGTTGACATTATGTGTCTCCTTTTTGAGATGATTTCTTTTTACGGGATTTTTTGTTTGATTTCTTTTGGCCTTTTTTAATCACTTCATCGGTGATGAGCAGCTTGGCCTCGCTCAGCCAGGCGAAAGGTATCAGGGCGGTCTCAGATTCGTTATCGAGGTCAATAGCGACATTGTCGCCGTCTAACCCGGCAAGAACCCCGCGAAACCGCTTGCGGCCTTCGACAAACCTATCCAGTTCGAGCCGGGCGAGTTCGCCAGCATATTGTTCGAAATGCTTCATATCGGTGAGCGGGCGGTCTAGGCCAGGCGAGGAAACCTCCAGCACATATGCCCCGTCGATTGGGTCTTCCACCTCAAAGGTCGACGACAAGGCGCGGGATAATTGGGCGCAGTCCGATACATTCATCAAGCCGTCCGACAAACGCTCGGCCATGATTTGCACAACGGATCGATTGCCGCCTTGGACGCGAATGCGGACAATACCATAGCCCATATCTTCGGCCACTGGGCTGGCAATCGCCAATATGCGCTCGTCCATATTTGTTTTAGTCTTCAATTTTAACTCCTGTTCGACGCCCCATTTACGCCAGTTTTAGGCAATAAAAAAACGGCCCCTTGTGAGGGCCGCCATTCCCATCCTGCGGGAGGCGTCATGTAATTAAGGGCTATATAAGCACTAGATTCGCATTTGTCACGTAGTTTTTACGGTGATTATGTTCAAGTCTCGCAGAATGTTTGCTGTGGTATCGCGGTTTCGTTTATTGGCTTGGCTAAATCTGTGAAATCTGGGTTTTGGGTGAATGGGGTGGTGACGGCCACTAGCAATGTATTGAATGGCTCCATGTCATCTTGCTCTGCAGCTTTTAGGGCGGTTTCTAATTGGGTGAAGCGGGGGATATAGATTGGGTTTAGGGTTTGCATATTGGCTATGGCGTCTGCGCCCCCTAATTTTGCCCGCCAGGATTTTAGCCAAGTTTCGCCTGTGGAACTTTCAGGGAAGAGGGCGAGGAAATCTTGTTCGCTGGCGCCTTTGGCCAAATCGGTCAAGCGGTGAAAGAATAGGGTGAAGTCCACACCAGTATGAGAGAGCAAGGCGAAAGTATCGGTGAGAATTTCAGGCGGGCTGTCCGCGCCTAGTCCCAATTTTGCCAGCATCAATGCGTTGAATCTGTGTTGGAATATTTGTGAGAATTTTGCCAATTCTGTTTCGGCAATTTTCACGGCCCTGTCTTCGTCCTCATGGAGTAAAGGCAGCAGGCTCTC
>JALSHM010000198.1 GCA_026982235.1 Robiginitomaculum sp.
GGTGCCTATGCAGGTTGCCGCGAAGATGGGGGGTGTGGCGCACAGCCGCAGAATCGCAATTATAACTATGATTATAGCCGCCAACAAAATGTCCCGGCTCCGGCGCCTGTTCAGACCCAGAGCATCAACAAACGCCAATTCTTTGACCGCAATACCGGGCGCTATTACTATTATGACCCGGTTACACGCCAAGAATATTTTGAAAACGGCGAACGTAAATATAACTAGACCAAACCTATAAACAACAAACCTCGGCGCTTTGTGTCGGGGTTTTTCTATGCCTGATAGACATTATGCACATGCATTCACCCTATGTTAATCATGCGGCGGCTTATAAGCCCGCTCAATTTTAAAGGAATACACTATGAAATATCTACTGTTAGCAAGCGCAGCTGCGCTTATGGTCGCCAGCCCCGCTTTGGCCGGAGATTTCACCGAAGGCTGGGGCGGAGAAGCCTCCCTGTCTGGTTCCACCACGTCAGGCAATACAGAAACAACCGACATCGGCCTAGCCCTACACCTGAGCAAGGAACAAGGAGCGTGGAAACATAATTTTGACACTACATATGACCTTGGAAAGGCGGGTGGGCTCGACAATAAAAACCGCTTTTATTTGGGCTATAAATTAGACCGCCAAATCAATGACCGCCTCTATGCTTACGGCAATGCCAATTATTTCACCGATGATTTCGGTGCCTATAAACAAGGCTCGTTCATCGGGGCTGGCTTGGGCTATACCGTGTTTGAACCAGATCCAATGGCCTGGTCCTTAGAAGCAGGCGCAGGTTACCGTTCGCAAAAAGTCCGCCAAGTTATTGTCAACCCGCTCAATCCGGCCTTGAACACACCGAGCTTTAAGCAAAACGACTTTGCCCTGCGCGGTGCATCCAAACTTGATTACAAATTCAACGATGCGGTTAGCCTGTTTAATAATTCAGAGATTGTCTGGTCAAAGAGCGACACATATCTATGGAATGATATTGGCGTGACGGCGACGCTGGCTGGAAATCTGGCGGCGCGGTTCAGCTTCCGTGTTGATCACCATACGGATGTCCCCGTCGGTGTGAAAAAGACCGATACCATTACCCGTGGTTCTTTGGTTTATACCCTAAAGTAAAGCCCCAAGCCGTTTCAGCGGCGCCACATCTTTTAAGGCAAGGCGCGCAGTCCAATCCGTGATTGCGCGTTTTTTTATGGGATCCGCCCAATGGGGCGCAATTTCGGCCAGTGGCATCAGGACAAAGGGGCGTTCTAACATACGCGGGTGCGGCAAGGTTAGGGTTTCGCCTTGGCTTTTGGTGCGGCCATCATAATTTATCACCTGACCGTGATAATCTAATATATCCAGATCCAGCGGGCGCGGGGCATTGCGGGCGCTCGCGGTTCTACCAAATGCAGCTTCGGTTTGCTTGAGCAGGTGCAGCAGGGCGAGCGGATCCAGTGCGCTCTCTATCTCGACCACGGCATTGACATATGGGGGCTGGGTGTGTGGGTCAGGCCAGGCCGGGCTTTGCCACAGATTTGACGCGCTGATGACATTGACACCAGAGCGCTGCAAACACCCAATAGCCAGCAAAAATGTTTGCGCAGGCGCAACAGTTTCGCCCTTATAGTGCGCAGGTTGGTTCGCACCGAGAGCCACATAGACAGCCAAAACTAGCCACTCCTATTCATGAGTTGGCTTTCATAACACGGGCTTTTTGCCGATTCCAATCCCGGGTTTTTTGGGCTTGGCGTTTGTCGATATTTTTCTTACCCGTGCCAATCCCAAGAAGTAATTTCGCAAAACCGCGCTTGTCAAAATACAGTTTTAGCGGCACCAAGGTGCGACCTTTGCGCTGCACCGCCGCCATCAATTTATTGATCTCGCGCCGCTTTAACAGTAATTTGCGGTGCCGGGTTGGTTCGTGATTAAATTGGCTGGCTGGCTCATATATGGGGATAGTGGCATTGATCAGGAAAATTTCCGTGCCCTCCACCGAAGCATAGCTCTCGGCGATATTGGCATGGCCAAGCCGCAAGGCCTTGACCTCCGTCCCCACCAGCACAATACCAGCTTCAAAGGTTTCCTCTATGGTATATTCATAGCGCGAGCGGCGATTCTCGGCTATGGCTTTTGTATGATGAGCGGGACGAGTTTTACGAGCCATGATTAAATCTCGACACCCGCAGATTTCATAGCGGCGACCACCGCAGCCTTGGTGCTATCCCGACATTCTATAATCGGCAAACGCACATCGGGGCGCATTTTACCCATCAGGCTCAGCGCGTATTTTGCCGGCGCAGGGCTGGCGTCTAGGAATAAGTCTTTGAACAAGCGGTCAAGCTTTTCGTGTAAATCCCGCGCTTTGCTAAACACACCTTGTGCGCATAATTTATGCATTTCGGCGCACTGGGTTGGCGCGACATTCGACGCCACCGATATACAGCCCGTCCCCCCATGCGCCCAATGGGCCAGCGCCGTCGGATCGTCGCCGGAGAGCTGAATAAAATCCGCCCCGCACACGGCCTTGTAATCACTAATCCGGCCTATGTCTGAGGTCGCATCCTTAAGCCCAATAATATTGGGAATTTCCGCCAGCCTGCCCATAGTCTTAAGATCAATATCCACAATACTGCGCCCCGGTATATTATATAAAATAATATCAATATCCACGGCCTTCGCAATGGCTTGGAAATGTTGGAACATGCCCTCTTGGCTCGGCTTGTTATAATAAGGTGCCACCGCCAACACCGCATCGGCACCACATTTTTGGGCTTCGCGCCCCATATGAATGGCTTCTGCCGTATTGTTGGAGCCAATACCCGCAATCACAGGCACGCGCCCACCTGCCGCTTGCACACATAAATCAATCACATGCACATGCTCACTATTGCTTAAGGTCGACGTTTCGCCCGTCGTGCCGCACGGCACCAAACCGTCTGTACCCGAACGGATTTGCCAATCGACAAAAGCCTGATAAGCATCTGCATCGACGACACCATCCTTGAACGGGGTGACCAAAGCTGTGAGGGAACCGGATATCATTTTTTCGCTTTCTTATAGAAGCCTTTAGGTGTTTTAGGCGGCTTAGTTAATTCTTATTAAAGTAAACAGTTTTACACCAAATTACAGCCACAATATGGCATAAAATGCATGTGTGGGCTTTCTACACTTGCACCAGAGAAAACCAAGGTTAAAAACAATATATGACAGGATATATCAAAATACTATTGAAATTTATCGCAGGCTTGGTGTTGGTTGCACACATAG
>JALSHM010000199.1 GCA_026982235.1 Robiginitomaculum sp.
AGTAGACGCGTTAACGAGTGGCTATAATATTACCTTGGACAAAGCACAGATATACCGCAATGATGACAATACTGTACGCGTATTAGTAACTTTTAAATTGGCGGAAAAATCATGAGGAAAATTGGTCAAATAGTTTTGGGGTTTAGCGTGCTTACCTTTAGTGCATGTGCGAGTTTGGAAACCCAGAATGCAAGCGATAAAACCCAATTAAATTCGCCAACTGACGGCTTAGCAGCACAAGAGCTTGAAATTGGTGAGTGCGGTATGTTCTTTTGGACAGACACCCACCCGCGAACTTTTATACTCTTTCAAAAGCAAGGCAGTGCCGAGGCTAAATATTATGCTGGCACAACTGAAATAAATCTAACTACGAACCAGAATACAAATAATATGGACGATATTGCGGTGTTTGATATTTCTTACAACCACCCAGATTATACGGTTTTCAATATTAAAGGTAGCTTCTCCGACATTTTAGAAGGTGGTAGACGGATTACAAATGCGCGTATTAAAACCAAAAAAGCCGAAACATGGGAAGAGATCCAACCCGTTACGGGTATTTATGGTTGCCGCTAAGGCCTTACCTGAAGACAAACAAAGCCAGCCAAGATAAAAATATCCCCAATGCTAAATGCGGGCCAAAGGGTAGTTTGTTATCTGCGGGTTCGCCGCCTTTGCTCAGGAATAATGCATGGACAAGACCTGATGCACTGGCAATCAAAAGGATGAACGGCAAGCCAGCCCAACCACACCATGCCCCGCCTGCAGCCAATAATTTAGCGTCCCCGCGCCCAAGTCCGTCTATGCCTCGAATTTTTTTATAGGCAAGCTCCAAGACCACTAAACCGCTATATCCGACTACGGCACCAATAATTCCATATAAAAACACGCCTTGCCAATAAGCAAAGACTAACCCGCCTGCAATTAAGGGTAGGGTAAAAACGTCTGGCAATATCATGGTGCGAAAATCAATCACAGAAAGTATGGTCAGCACCGCGAACAAACCTATTGCAAAAAACCATAATATCATAACTATACCCTAAACCGTCCTGACTCATAAAGATAGCAATCAGATCACACCGCGCGAGAAGAAGCGCCTCTACAAAATAATGCCATAATATAGGGATATTGATTAAATATAAGCTCAAAACTGCATGGGAAAACACTGGCGGAGAGGGAGGGATTCGAACCCCCGGTACGCTTCCACGCACGCCGGTTTTCAAGACCGGTGCATTCAACCACTCTGCCACCTCTCCGCAGAAATGCTATATTGTGATTGTGCGTAGGCGAGTTAGCAAGGCTATTAGGTTTGCGCAAGTCTATTGATACAATTTTTACAAACTATTTTAGACGCTATTTTAAATCGGGCAGGGTGGTTCTTTATCCTGCGTGGCCTGCATTAACTATTTGCATACCGTCTTTGCAAAGACATGGTTAAGCCTGAAAATCAAACAGTTTTTAAGCCTGTCTCATAACTCGGTTTTAAAGTTACTAATCTATGTTCACGCTTAATCGAGGAAGAACGGGTGCCAAGCCCGCGTTTTTTTTAATTCGGACCAATGCATCTGCTGCGGTCTATTTGGTAAATGGGTTTAGAATGACGAATTTGAATAAAATGAGTGGGGCAAAATTGGGTATATTGGCCATTGCTACATTAGGGGCATTGGGTATGAGTGCTTGTAGTACAACATCCGGGACACTGTCCGCTCAAGGGGCACCAATAACCTATAAGGTTGACCAAGCTAGTTTCCAGCAAGCGTCTATAACCGCACCATATGCAAACATTTTGCCAACACAGCCACGACCAGATACGGTCCAAATGCCGCGTGCCGCTACGCCAACGCCTGTACGCCCTGTTGCCAAAGCTTTGCCGACAGTGCCACAATTTAGCACTCCAAAATTTGACATGAAGAAAGTCGATACAGAATTATATGCTCACCAGAGAGTTGGTAAGCCTTATACAATATTTGGCAAGCGCTACACACCGAAACATCAGCCGAGATATGACAAAATCGGCACGGCGTCTTGGTATGGGCCTAAATTCCACGGTAAGTTAACCGCGAATGGCGAAGTTTATGATATGAATGGTATAACGGCGGCTCATAAAACATTACCGCTTAATTCCATGGTTATGGTCACCAATATGGAGACTGGACAATCTATGAAGGTTCGCATCAATGACCGTGGACCATTTGTTGGTGACCGGATTATTGACCTAAGCCGCGCTGTAGCTGAGCAGTTAGGTTTGTTTAATTCTGGTCTTGGTGAAGTTCGTGTCCAATATGCCGGCCCAGCCGACCCCAATGCAACAAATGCCAAACCAGCACATTTACCAAAGACTGTCGATAGTCCTCGGCTAAAGCCAGCTCCGACACCGGAAAAAATTGCTGAAGCGCCAAAATATCGTCCATTACGTGATTTGGGTGTCAAGCCTGAACCAATGCCTGCACCTGTTGCACAGCCGCTCCAACAGGCACAACCGCGCTTTCCCTTTGAGCCGAAAATGGATTTACCCCAGGCTCAGCCGAACCTGCAAGTGCCTCAGGCAATAATACCACAGCCAGAATTGCCAAAACAAGCGCCTCAGAATGTTGAGAAACCTTCTGTCCCAAGCGGAAAATTGGAAGATGGGCCAATAACTTTGACTATAAAAGGTCCAATACATATGGCATCTGATCGTGATGACGGAACCAATGAAAAAGCAAAATTCATCCCAGCCGTTAATTATACGGCATTGCCCGCGCAAAAATAACCTGCGGACAGACAGTAAATCTATCTGGACGAATCTATTCGACTATGAGAGTTAAGGCGTACATTAAGTGCGCCTTTTCTTTTGGGCATTAACCAAGTATGGATAGAGAATGAAAAAATATTATTTTACTGTACTGCTGGCTGTTTTTATATTTATTGCGGCACCTACGGCTTTGGGACAAGCAAATAGTGAGTTTCAAACTCCCGCAACCCATTTGGTCATATTGGACTATGGTAGCGGTGAAATACTGTACGAGAAAAATGCCCGCGACCCCATGTTCCCGGCCTCCATGACCAAGATTATGACCGCGACCATTGTGTTTGACCGCATTAAATCGGGCGCTTTGTCTTTGGACGACGAATTTATGGTCAGCGAAGATGCATGGATTCGCGGCGGTACCAAATCCGGATCGTCTACCATGTTCCTAAAGCCTAATTCTATGGTCAAGGTTCAGGATTTACTGCGCGGGGTTATTGTGCAGTCCGGTAATGATGCCTG
>JALSHM010000200.1 GCA_026982235.1 Robiginitomaculum sp.
CATAAGCAGAAACCGCATATTGATATTGGGTATTGGAAGACAGCCCCTGGTCATGATAATTGGTTGTGGCAGAGGTGGCAATCTCTGTTCCGTCCCGAAAAATACGATAGCCTGTTACTGCCACATTATCGCTGGAGGCCGCCCAGCTTAATCGAAGGCTTGAAGTAGTGATGTCTGACACAGAAAGCCCTGTGGGGGTAGATGGTGCTGATATATCCACCCCGCCACCGGAATCATTGCCGCCTGAAGGAGCAGGAGAAGAACCGCCACCACCACATGCAGCCAATAAAAACACCGACCCCAAAAACAATGTTGATGTGACCAAGATTCGCCTAAAAGCAAAAAATCGTAGAAAAGCTTGCATGCCGAAATTGAGCATATATCACTCCCGCTAGTATTTACAGTATCCAACCCCTGCTACAACTATAAAAATATATTTGAAAACTGTCCAACCAGAAAGCATGATATGGTTATTGAAGCTGGTCTTGTTGAAGGCGGTTTGTTGGAAATTTCTTGCAGCCCGTTGGAGATTCAAAGCCGAGCCTTCACAGGAAAAACAACTGATGCGACCGAGAATAGTCAATATACATTGTTTCTAGAAAATAATATCAATGACTTAACTGTCCACGCAATTTATTTTGTTACTCAGTTTGTTACATAGAAAGAGGTAGGGCAGAAGCCCTTGCATGCCCGAATTTGACCCGCGCATCCCTGCCGAGCGGCTTAGGCGTTTTTGGACAATGCTTGCCCATGTTCACGGCGGCCTGCTGAACTTTCTATTGTAAACGTCCGCTAAACGACAATGTGCCGCCTGTTTCAGGCGCAACAGGTGTATTGATAACCCAGCGGATATGGGTGATGTCTTCACTCCGTGCCGATCTTTCGTTGCCGTTTGCTTGCACCACGCGTAAATCATCGCGACCAGCAAAGGTTTTTCCGTCGTCAACTGAAAACGTAGTGGTTGTGCCCGATGTATCAGCACTTCCGTCAAGATATGTAACCTCGGTGGGGATTGGCATGACCAGTACGATGTTTTCGGCAGGTGCCTCCTCGTCGTTAAAATAGTTGAGAGAATAGATCACTTTATCGCCGGGCGTTACTTTGTCCGCTGCTTCGCGCTTAACAGTTTGTGTCCCGTCGGCATTATGCACGATAACTTCGCGCTCGACGATTTGCGATGCGGTTAAGGCTTGAGCAGATATTGCGGTGCTTGTGACTAACAGTGCTAAAGTACAAATTGCTTTACGGTACATAATAGACCTCTTTTCATATCGGGTTAAGAATGATGTATCTCAACATCAACATTTGGATGAATTATGAACCCTAGTGCTTAACAATGTTTGAATCCCGCTGATGTTTTGCTGCAATTCGTTGTTAGTTGGAATTTTCTGAGTTTATTGACTTCCTGTTTATCGAAATATAATTATTGTTTTTCAATAATAATTATTGATTTACGATAATAAATGGTTATGACTAGAGAAAATAGAAAGCAAAGAGGTCAACATGGCACAGGGTAATGATACAATGTCTAATATTAGTAATGCGCACGCTGAGCGCCCAAAAAAGAGCTTTTTGGGGCGCGCCTTGAAATTTACACTTCCCCTCATTGTTCTGTTTGCGGCTGCCGTAGGTATTATGTTCATGGGTAAATTAAAACCCAAAGCCGAAACCAAAAACGAGCCACCAAGGGCGACTCCAGTAGTTACAGCCTATGCAGAAAGTCGTTCGGTGGAATTATCTGTGTCTTCGCAAGGGGAAGTGCGTCCGCGCACCGAAATCAACTTGGCAGCACTGGTTGGTGGGCGCGTAGAATGGCTGGCACCAAATTTTCTTGAGGGTGGACGGATTAAAAAAGGTCAAATTATTCTCAGGCTCGAATCCGCTGAATATGATTTGCGGGTTACCCAAGCCGAAGCCAATGTTGCCCAAGCGCAGACTGTCCTAATCCGTGAAATATCCGAATCCGATATTGCGCGGCGTGATTGGGAAGACCTTGGTAAGGGGCAGGCCTCGCCTTTGACCTTGCGCGAGCCGCAAATGGCCGAAGCCCGTGCCCGTCTGGCGGCGGCGAAGGCTCAGCTCGGCGAAGCAAAACTCCAGCAAAGCAGAGCCGTGGTTTATGCGCCCTTTGATGGCCGGGTGCGTGAAAGGTTAGTGAGCCTTGGTGATACCATATCGGCAGGGCAAAATATTGGGCGGGTTTACGGCGTTGCAATTGCAGAAGTAAAACTGCCGCTTACGGATGTCGATATGGCACGGCTTGGCCTTGGCATTGGCTTCACGTCTAGCAAAGCAAAGCCAGGTCCAGAAGTCGTCTTGTCTGCTACCATTTCTGGAGAGCCGCATATTTGGCACGGGCGAATTACCCGCATTTCTTCCAGTTATGACCCGGAAACACGGGTGCTCTTTGCCTATGCCGTGGTCAAAGATCCTTACGGCAAAGGTTCAGACAATGGCGTACCATTGGCATCTGGCCTATTTGTCAATGCCAAAATAGCGGGGCGTGAAGTTGTCAACAGCATCGTGGTGCCGCGTACAGCTTTGCGTGGTTCAAATACTGTTTATATCGCCAATGATGACAAAACCCTATCTTTGCGCACCGTGGAAATTGCATCTTCTAGCCGTGACATGGTCGTGATTAGCGCAGGTCTTGCACCCGGAGAGCAGGTCATTACGTCGCCCATACGCGGCGTGGCTGAGGGCATGAAAATTGAACTAGCGGATTTTAGCAAGGCGGATGACAAAACCCCAGCGGCCAACGCTCTGGAGGTAGGACAATGAGTGGAATAATAAAATGGTGGGCGGAAAATACGGTTGCCGCCAATCTGCTGATGATCATAATTTTGATCGGCGGCCTTTTCAGTTTGATTACCATTGAAAAAGAAATGGAACCCTATGTGGAGTTCCCAGGCGCCATGGTGCAGGTCACTTGGCTCGGTGCGTCCCCACAAGACATAGAAGAACAAATCGTTGTCCGTCTCGAAGAAGCCGCGTCCCAAGTTAAAGGCATAGACCGGCTATGGGCCGAAGCTCAAGAGGGTGCTGGCTTTGTTTGGGTTATCGGCAAGCAAGACATAGACGGTGCGGCCTTTGTTCAGGACATCAAGCAAAGAGTCGATTCTATAAACGGCTTCCCGTCCGCCGCAGAGCCACCTGTTGTCAGTAGGTTTGAGAACCGAAGCGAAGTCATCCGGGTCGCGGTTTCCGGCGCAGTTGATGAGCGG
>JALSHM010000201.1 GCA_026982235.1 Robiginitomaculum sp.
TGTTGCGCGATCCATATTCCGCCAAGCCTTATGTGTTGTTCTACACGACCAAACGCGTCGGCGGCGGCATTCAGGACTTCAATGCCATCAAGCTTCTGAAATTCGCTGCGAGCTAATCCCCACTCGCACGATGTGCTGAGCAAAATTTGCTTGGCAATAGGCTGTCTCTGTTCTCCCCCTTGTTCGGAGACAGCCACCCATGCTTGGCATTTCTCACACACACTTACGGTGTCCCGCACGCATTCTGGGTGCTCTTAATACAAATGAGTACACTAGCTCATTTTACTAACTCCTCTTAAAAAGAAAAATTATGTCCCTAATAGATTTGGCCGCCCCTGGGGTGGAGCCGATTGATCTTGCCCGCGCCAAAACCTTTTTGCGCGTTGATGGCACTGATGAAGATACGCTGATTGATACGCTGATAAAAACCGCACGCCACCGGGTTGAGAACATGATAGGTCGGACTTTGATCCGCCGCAGTTTTGTTTACCGTTGTGCCGTGCCTGCGGGGCGTTGTTTGACAGTGCCGCGCCCGCCTTTACTGGGCGTGACACGGCTAACATTGATTGCGGAAAATGACCAGGCGGGTGATATTCCAAACACCGACTATACGGTCACGACGCGCCGTGATCCGGCAGAAATCAAGCTTGTTTCTGGTCGTAATTGGACAGATTATTTATCCGAATTTACCACATTGGAAGTGGAATATGAAGCCGGGTACGGGGATGTGCCCGACGATATTCCCTTGCCTATCCGCCAAGCCATTTTGCTCCTGCTGGCCCATTCTTACGAGTTTCGCGAAATGTCGGAAACACCTGCCATACCGACCATGGTTGATGCCTTGCTCGCATCTTATCGGGTGGTGCGGCTATGATTGGTAATCTTCGGGCGCGGATCGGGATTTATGTGCCGCAAACTACGCCGGATGAATTTGGTGGGGTGCAAACCACATGGGTGCTTTATGGCGCGGCTTGGGCGCATATTAAGCCCAACACGACCACAGAGCGGGCAGAGAATGGGCGTGCCGCCATCACTAAAACTTATTTGGTCACCATACGCTGGCAACGGGATTTCCCTGAGCGGGCGCGCCTGCTTTGGGACGAACGCACTTTGCGCGTCCTTACGGCATCCGACCCAGATTTGCGCCGCGAACGCTTGCACTTAATCTGCGAGGAGGAAGAACAATGAGCGATGCGAACCAAGCCTTAGCCTTAGCCAAAGCCGTACATGCGACGCTCAGCGCAAACATAGCTGTGCAAAGCGTTTTGGGGCAAAGCCCGCGCCTTTATGATCATCCGCCCGAAGACCCAATTTATCCTTATCTAACCTATGGGCCTATGCGCAGCGAAGATATTGGTGGTGATGATAGTCCGATGACGGCGCATATTATGACCTTGCATCTCTGGTCACGTTATGGCGGGCGGGCAGAAACCATGGCTATGATTCAAGCGGTTTCTGGTGCGCTTGAGGATGGTTCTTGGGGCTTAGAGAACGGGCATTTGGTCAGTGCCAATGTCATATTCACAGATCAGTTTCGCGCACCGGATGGCCGTACAATACACGGCATTATTCGGTTTAACGCCACCACTCAACCATAATTAAACACAGCTATAGGAGGCCAAAATGGCTGCACAACGCGGGCGAGACATGCTCGTCAAAATCAAAAACGACCAAGGCACATTTGTTACGGTCGCAGGATTGCGGACAAAGACCCTGAAATTCAACGCCAAAGCAATCGATATCACCCATAGTGAGAGCGACGAAGCTTGGCGTGAACTCTTACCAGGTGCAGGTGTAAAATCCGTAGAAATTAGCGGCGAGGGTATTTTCCGAGACGGGGCGTCTGATGCGCTTGTCCGCGCCAGTTTTTTCGAACAAACCGCAAAAAACTACGAGATTATCATCCCGGACTTCGGCACGATAACAGGCGATTTCCTAATCACGACCTTGATGTATGCAGGTGCCTATAAAGGTGAAGCCAGTTATGAACTGCAATTGGTCAGTGCCGGCAAACCCGTATTTGCGGCGCTATGATGAACGGCTTTCGAAAAGGCGATGTGGCTGTGAAAATTGAAGGTCGGATTTACCGCCTACGTTTGACCCTTGGCAGTTTGGCGGCAATCGAAGCGCGGCTCGGCGTTAAAGGCCCGCTGGAATTGGCGCGAAAAATTCGGAGTTTCGGCGATAAAAACCACAGTAATGATGAGGCAGTAACTTTGTTAGAGTGCTTATTGTGCGCACCGGATCATAGGGGGGTGGTTCGCGTTCCGTCCATGGTCAAGCGGGCGAAGCCCATGGATTATATGCCCGCTATTGCGACCTTGTTTGAGGAGGCTTTTGCGTGAGTGAACGTCCTGGCAAACCTATGCAGGCATGGCCTTTTGATTTTTGGTTGAAAACGGCTGTGCGCGGTTTTGGCCTGACACCTGCGGATTTTTGGGACATGTCTGTCCGCGATTGGCTGGCTTTGCTTTCTGGTGAGGGGGCGCAAGGGTTAGCCCGGACAGACCTGAGCATTTTGATGAACACATACCCTGATGAGGTTTCTTATGATTGAGACAGAAAAAGCAGAAAAGGCGCTCTCGGATTTTGCCGAAGGTCCTGCCAAAGACGCAGCTGATCTAGCCGCGCAAAGCTTTGAATTGGCAGGGGAGCGTATTGCAAAAGCGCTGGAGCGCGCAGCGCGTACTGGCGAATTTTCGTTCCGGGATATGGCGGCGGCAATTTCGCGGGACTTAGCGGCTTTGGCCATTCAAGAATTGATAGTGGAGCCATTGCAGGCTGTGCTGGCGGGCGGGGGGCAATCTGGTGGGTCAAGTCAGGCCGCCAACCCGCTCAATATTGTTATGAATATCACCGGGGTCAATGATGCGAGTGGGTTCCAAAAATCCCAAGGTCAAATCTCCGCCTCCCTAGCCCGTGCCGTCGCCCAGGGACAAAAATTTATTTAACCAAGGCTCTAAATCTGGGATAGGTTCTAATATTTACGAAGGCATTAAACAAGAAAACTGGAAATCTAGAAAACAAGAAAACAAGAAACTAAGAAACTAATAAACTAATAAACTAGAAAACTAGAAATCTAGAAAACTAGTTTTCTAGTTTATTAGTTTTGGGGTTTTGGACGTGGTTAGTTTTAGGAGGCAGCCAGGCTCTGACCCTATGAAAACGCGGAATAATCAATAATTTAAGGACAACATATGTCGTC
>JALSHM010000202.1 GCA_026982235.1 Robiginitomaculum sp.
GGAGATTACCCAACTGGCCACAATTTTTTGTACCTGCCCCCAATCCGCAATGCCGAATCCGCCAGCTGCTATACCGGCACCTAGAACACCACCAACAATAGAATGTGTGGTCGAAACGGGTGCGCCTGAGATAGTCGCAATATTAACCCACAGAGCCGCAGATAGCAAAGCCGCCATCATCACCCAGATAAATGTATCCGTATTACCGATTAAGGCCGGGTCAATAATGCCTTTTTTAATGGTCTTGACCACATCTCCACCAGCAATAAGAGCCCCGCTAGCCTCGAATATAATAGCAATCATGATGGCAGAGCCTAATGTTAGCGCTCCCGCGCCCACGGCGGGCCCGACATTATTGGCGCTATCATTCGCCCCGATATTCATGGCCATATAGCCGCCAATCACGGCGGCAATAATCAACAATGTGGCGTTCCTATCTAGGCCAGAGGAAAGATTGCTAACAAACAAAAACACGGCAATAAGGAAACAAGCTGCGAGAAAAATTCGCCCTATATCCATAGTATTGAGTCTTAAATTGGTTAATTTCCCGCTTGGATTGCCCGTTGGTTTGCGCATTTTTGTCCCCTTTAATTGCAAATCAGGTAATTACAAATCAGGCATTTACCCGTGGGCACTGTTCCTGCGCCAGCCCCATGATAATAATTCACTTTATAGGGTGGCTTTAACAGGGACAAAAACGATTCGAAAGCACAAAAACAATAAATCTACAAAAATAAGTGCGACATTGAGGAGGGTTTAGGACGATGCCAAAAATGTCCGGTTTAAGAAATCATGGAATAACGGCACTGTAAAATCGATATCACCATGGGCGGGGCTATATATCATACCCTTATTGATAATTTTTGCCCGCCTTGGGCCAAGTTTTTGTGAATTCTCGCCTAGGACTGCAGCAATATCAGCAGAGCGATAAGGCCCTTTGCCAAGGCTGGCCATGGCAAGAACATATTCACGTTCTTTAGGTGTCAAGCGTTCAAACCGGATCCAAAAAAAGCCGGCGTCCAGTCTTTGTAATGCGGCTATGGTGGCTTGGTGTATATCTGCAGCATCAATGGGAGAGGCCGCAGCCCTATTCCATGCCTGGTAACCCCATTCTTGTAAGAAATAGGGATAGCCTTCCGTATGCACATAAATGATGTTCAGGGCTTCATCAGTGATGGTCTCTTTTTCGTCTTTGATAGGCAATCTGATAGCCAGCTTGGCAGCTTCTTCTTCAAGTGGGCCAATGGGCGGGAAGTCAAATAATCGCTCCGCATAGGATTTTGCGTCACCGGATAAGGCGGCTATTTGCGGCAAACCTGCGCCAAAGAATAGGATAGGCAGATGCTTTTGGTTGAATACGGTGCAGAGCAACAATGAGTGCCGAGAGCACCTTCTTTGAAAGATATTGCAATTCGTCAATTAAAAGAGTCCATGCGCGTCCAGCGGATTGTGCCGCTTCTCCAATTCTGACAAAGACATCAATTAAATCATATTCCAAGTCTCCACTGTCTGCAATCACGATTTCCGGGTCGACAGAAATGGAAACATCACCAACTTTTATTTTGAATACACTGGCTAGGCTTCGCAGGGCGCGCAAGGCGGAGTGTGCTTTTTCCTTGGCGTTATCTTTCAGTGATAATTTACGTAATATCTGGTGTATTTTGGGGTATAAGAGCTGCACCAACGACTTGTCTTCTGGGGCTTCGATGAAAGATGGTCGTGTTTTGTAGATAATTGCTCGATTGTATTTAGAAGTACGGTTTTTCCCGTGCCGCGAAGACCTAATAATATTTGTGATTTTGCTGGGCGCCCGGCACGTAAGCGCTGAATGGATATATCTGCATTCAATAAAATTTCATCCCGCCCCGGTAATTCAGGTGGGCGGGTGCCTGCCCCGGGGGCGAATGGGTCTCTGACTGCGTCCATAACCATTTATAGTAAGTTTATCTATGTATATCAAGTTTTGGTTATATATAGGTATATTTTGTTAGATTTGTGCGTTTCTAAACCGCAGAGCCGCCGACCGTCAGGTTTTCTATATATAGTGTAGGTTGGCCGACGCCTACGGGCACGGTTTGGCCGGCTTTGCCGCACACACCGACGCCAGGATCAAGCTTGCTATCATCACCTATGTGTTTGATTTGGGTCAGGACGGTGGGGCCGTCGCCGATTAAGGTGGCACCCTTGACAGGTTCTTCGATTTTGCCGCCCCTAACCCGATAAGCTTCGGTGCATTGGAACACGAATTTGCCAGAGGTTATATCCACTTGGCCGCCGCCAAAATTGGTGGCGTAGATACCGTCTTTCAGATCAGCGATAATTTCGTCTTTCGGTTTATCCCCCGATAACATGAATGTATTGGTCATGCGCGGCATGGGGGCGTGGGCAAAGTTTTCGCGCCGGCCATTACCCGTAGGAGCAACGCCAGTGAGGCGGGCATTGAGGCGGTCTTGGAGATAACCCTTAAGAATACCGTCTTCGATAAGAACATTCCGCGCCGACGGTGTGCCTTCGTCGTCAATCGTGATAGAACCTCTGCGCCCAGCAAGCGAACCGTCGTCGACCACGGTAACGCCTTGTGCAGCTATGCGTTCGCCAATACGCCCGGAAAATGCGGATGTGCCTTTGCGGTTAAAATCGCCCTCAAGTCCGTGCCCGATAGCTTCGTGTAGCAAAACACCCGGCCAGCCTGGGCCCAGCACCACATCCATGGTTCCCGCCGGGGCTGGCACGGCGCGCAGATTAACCAGGGCAGAACGCAGCGCCTCATCGGCAACGGCTTTCCAACTGTCTTTTGAAATAAAATCGGCGTAAGCCGCGCGGCCACCTGCACCTGCATAACCGTTTTCGCGGCGCCCGTCTTTTTCTACGGTTACAGATACGGCCATACGCACGAGGGGGCGGACATCATCATAGCGTTCACCACCCGCCCGTAATATGGCAATTGTTCGGCTTGATGCGGCTAGGGAAACGCTGACTTGCACGACTTTTGCGTCTTTGGCGCGGACATAGGCATCAATCTCGGCCAGTAGTTCGACCTTAGGTGCAAAGGCCGGGTCGTCTATGGGGTTGATGGCCGGATATAATTGGCGGTTGGTGCGCGCAGGGGCAGGGGCAGTGAGTGGCGTCTCGTGCCCAGCCTTGGCCAAATTCACGGCGCTTGCAGCTCTTTCGAGGGCGGCCACGGTCAAT
>JALSHM010000203.1 GCA_026982235.1 Robiginitomaculum sp.
GGATAATACGGCCTAATCCGCCGACTTTTGCCAACATGCCGTCTTCTAGGGTTTGCACCATACCGATGAGCCGTTCAGATTTGATGGCATCATCAATCATATTTAAATAGCGCGGCTCAAATATATTCAATGGTAAATCACAGCCCGGCAAGAGCACTGTTCCCGACAGCGGAAATATAGCCGCCGTTTTTGGGTTAGTGCGCGCCGCCAAAGCTTTGAGATGCGTGCCCATGATTTATGCAAATAAGATAGAAGCGAGCTGTTTGCGGCCTTGCATAGCGATCTCTGATTCGACGCCTTCAGCCTCGAAAATCGTTAGCAAAAATTTACGTGCAGCCTCATCATCATAGGCGCGATCTTTGGCAATAGACACCAGCAAGTGTTCAACCGCGCCCGCATTATCCCCACTGGCCGCCAGTGCTTTGGCAAGTTCCAGCCGCGCATCCAAATCATCCGGATGTGCTTCCACCTGCGCCAGGAGTTCCGCATTTACATTGTCGGTTTTTGGCGCATCATCATCGCCGCCGACTAAAGACAATGCTGCCCGCACGCTTGCAATATCTTTATGATCTTTAATGCTATCCGGCGCACTATCCAGCATGGCTTGGGCGGTCTGAACATCGCCGCTATCCAAGGAAATCCGCGCCAAGCCCGCCAGTGCCTGCGCATCTTCGGGGTTCATTTGCAAAGCGCCAGCAAAATCTTGCGCCGCACCGCCAATATCGCCCGCTGCGAGACTTTCATTTGCCCGCGCCACCAAGGCGGCAGCTTCGGCGACCACATCCGTCGCGCCCGTTAACTTGCCGATAAATTTCTTCAGCTCACTCTCGGGCTGCGCGCCCATAAACCCGTCAATAGGCTGGCCGTCCTTAAAAGCGTAAACCGTCGGTACGGACTGCACGCGCAATTGCTGTGCGATGCCTTGATTGTCATCAATATTGACAAATACCAATTTAACTTTCCCGCCTTCAGCCTTGACCACTTTCTCAAGGGCAGGGGAGAGCTGTTTACACGGCCCGCACCACGGCGCCCAAAAATCCACTATGACCGGCATAGTCTTTGAGGCTTCTATCACCTCGTCAATAAAAGTTGGCGTGTCGGCATGGACGATATAGTCAACTTGGCTTTCTTCTGTGGTTTCCATCTTAAATATCCTTTACGCAAATAGCGCTTTTTGTTTCTCAATAAATTCTGTGACTTTGCTTTCGGGCAAAGCCCCCTTAAAGGCATCTACAGGCTTGCCGTCCTTGAAAGCAAACACCATGGGTATAGCCATAACGCGCAATTGCCCGGCAATCCCGGGATGGTCTTCGGTGTTGACCTTGACCAATTTGACCTTGCCGTCTTGTTCGGCCACAAGCCGTTCCAACATGGGTTTGAGGGTTTTACACGGCCCACACCACGGCGCCCAAAAATCCACCAATACAGGTATATCCGCAGACGGCTCTACAACATCTTTGACAAAGCTAGCATCTGTGCCATCAATTATATTTTCATTATTCATAAGACTATCCTTTTTCATTGCCTTTAATGTGGGCGGTGCCCATGAAATTGCAAGCGTTCAAATGGACGCAAAATCAGTAATAATGGGCGTGTGCCCCGTCGCTTTGGCAAAAACCTGCATATCAGAGGCGCAAATCGCGGTGGTGGCCGTGTTTTCTAGTGGGTGGAAATTGACCAAATCATGGGCGAACAAAGCTTTATCCAGCACTAATTGCACCCGGTTTTCCCGGTCATTCATTACCGCAAAGAACGTCACCGAACCGGGCGTCACACCCAACACGTCTTGCATTAAATCCGGCTTGCCAAAAGACAGGCGCTTGCAGGCCAAATGTTTATGCAATTGGTTCACCGGGATTTTTGTATCTCCAAGCGCACACACCAAAAACAAAGCCCCGGATTTATCCTTTAAAAACAGGTTTTTTGTATGCCCGCCCGGCAAGCATGCTTTGATATGAGCGCCTTGCTCTACGGTGAATATGGCTTCATGTTCATGGGTGGTATACGCAATGCCCAGCTTGTCCAGCAAATCAAATAATGGTCGGCGAAGTTCAGACATTGTGCAGCGTCCCTGTTAGCTTATAGACCTGATAACCAAACCCGAGCGGACGAGCAACAAAATATCAGAAAAATGCAAACAAAGGCTTGCGCCCCTAAGAAGTTTTTGCCATATACCCCGTCTCGACAGGCTCCGCCGTTTTAACGGGTCTGTTCATACGTCTTTGAGCGGGCGTAGCTCAGTGGTAGAGCATCACCTTGCCAAGGTGAGGGTCGTGAGTTCGAATCTCATCGCCCGCTCCATTTTCTCTTACATCGCAGTTAAGTATTTGAAATATAACATTATTTCAAAATATTCACCACTCCCACATCTTTTTATACTGTAGCTAGGCTCAGGACTCATTAAATCCAGTATATTACGATAGCTGCGATAAGGATTGCGGAGAAGAATGTGTGAGCGCACCTGTCATATCTTGTCGCCACCCGCCGCCAATCTTTGAGCCTCCCGAACATATTCTCGACCTTATGTCGTTGTTTATACAGGATTTTACAATACGTGGCCGGTGACCTTCACCCTTTTCGCGGCGGAATACACGGCGTAATCCTCTATGCTATTAGGGCGGCACGATATTCATCGCTGTCATACCCTTTGTCACCGATTAGCGTTTTTGCACCATCTGGCAAAGCCGGATAAAGAATCTTTGCACCGATATGGTCGCTGGTTTGACCCTCGGTCAGGCACATCATAATCGGTCGTCCTTGGCCATCGACAATGGCATGGAGTTTAGAGTTCAACCCGTCCTTTGTGCGGCCGATACGGCGCGGAACATCCCCTTTTTAAGCAGGCTGGAGGCCGTGTGGTGAGCTTTTAGGTGTGTAGCGTCAATCATCAACGTGTCTGGTGGCTGATCTTCGCAAGTTAAGTTGCTGAATATATTATCAAAAACACCCAATTTGCTCCAACGCATGAAGCGATTGTACAGGGTCTTGTGCGGCCCATCTTCGGACGGCGCATCGCGCCAGCGCAAGCCGTTTTTGATAACGAAAACAATCCCGGAGACAACCTTGCGATCATCCACACGGGGTACGCCATGAGGCAGAGGAAAAACGGTTCAATCCGCGACATCTGTTCTTCTGACAGCCAAAATAAATCACGCATAACACATTTCCTTTGCCATGATGAATCACATTT
>JALSHM010000204.1 GCA_026982235.1 Robiginitomaculum sp.
AGGTGAATACCAAGATTTCATCCAGACCGACGCCGCCATTAACAAAGGTAATTCCGGTGGGGCTTTGATCAATTCCAAAGGCGAGCTTGTCGGCATTAACTCGCGGATTTTGTCCCGCTCAGGTGGTTCTAACGGCATTGGTTTTGCCATCCCGACCAATATGATAAGCGGCATTATGGATCAGCTCATTTCCTATGGTGAGGTGCGCCGTGGTCGGATTGGGGTTGGTATCCAAGACATTACCCCTGCGCTCCAAGAAGCCATGGGCTTGCCGTCCCGCGATGGGGCTTTGGTACGCCAAGTCGAAGCCGACAGCCCAGCCGAGAAGGCAGGTCTTAAAGTTGGTGATGTAATTGTCGGGTTTAATGGTGCGGAAATCTTGGATAGCAATGATATTCGCAACGCAGTTGGCGCGGTCGAATTAGGCCGCCGGGCTCGTATATCCTATATGCGCGATGGCAAGAGATACTCAACCAAAATCAGCATCGAAAAAGCCCCTGACGACACCGAGACGTCCAATGCCTGGAATGATAATGACGCAGTTCCGTCCAGTTTTGAAGCCTTGGACGGCGCTACATTCACAGACATTCCCGCAGATCTAGAACCGCGCGGCGGTGATAAAGGTGTCATTGTAACCAGAGTGCGCCGTGGTTCTGACGCCTTTGAAGCAGGCTTGCGCAAAGGCGACATCATTCGCTCGGTCAATAACAAAGACATCAAAAACCTAGCCAGTTTCAAATCCGAACTCTCAAAGAAAAAAGGCGCCATATTCCTCAGCGTCCAACGCGGCAGAAACAGCGTGTTTATTGCGGTAAAATAGGCAGGCTTGTTCCGCCGAACCGCTACTGCGCAGCCGCATATATAGCAGGCTTTTGTTGTTCAATGTCGCAATGTGCATTGAGGCATTGAACAACAGCTTGGCCTAAAAAATAGCCAAAATTAACAGGAACAGCATTCCCAATTTGTTTGTATTGCTGCCCGACACTACCAGCAAATTTCCATTCATCCGGGAATGTTTGAATGCGGGCATATTCGCGCACTTGGAATGGCCGTGTCTCATCAGGATGGCACCGCTCCGTTTGTTTTTGCGCAGGTGCGCAAGTCAAAGTCAAAGACGGTTCATCCCAAGCAATGCGGCGCGCCATACCCGTTTTCCCGCCGCCCAGATAATAGCTTTTCATCATATATTCTTTTTGAAGTGTGACAGGTAAATCCCGCCAATACCCACCAGGCGGCACCAATGACAGGATTTCCTTTTTACGCTTCGGATATTCTTGCCCTGCGGATTTCGGAACATCAGTGGTATAAAGACGCCCGGCTTTCAAGGCATCTTTGAGCGTATAGATATTGGGTTGTGGCTTAGGATATTCAAATGTCAAACCGCTGTCTTTTTTGACTCCGACAATAATAAGGCGCTCGCGTTTTTGCGGCACCTTATAGTGGATTGCCCTAAGCACTTGCGGCTTAATAACATCATACCCCAAATCCTCTAAAATACGCACCATGGTTTTGAGCGTGTTCCCATTATCATGGTTAAGTAAACCACGCACGTTTTCCCCGATAAAAATGTGCGGCTCTGTTTCTTTTATACAGCGGGCAAATTCATAAAACATAGTGCCGCGCACATCTTCAAAGCCCATTTTTTTGCCTGCATAGCTAAATGTCTGGCACGGGAAACCGCCTGTTACAATATCGACTTTGCCCTTATAAGGTTTGAAATCAATATGGGAAATATCCCCCTCGACAACATTCCATTCCGGGCGGTTTGTCCGCAAGGTTTGACAAGCATATTTGTCAATTTCGTTAAGTAAGAGGTGATCAATTCCTGCCCATTCCATGCCGAGCGCTAATCCCCCCGCACCCGCAAAAAGCTCTATGGATGTTATTTTACGTTTCGGATGAATATGTGTGTGTGCCTCAGTATTCCCGGCTTTTACCGCCCGCAGAAAAGAGATTTTATTGATACTGTCTTCGTCGTAAAATCGGTAATTATTTGTCGGGTTACGCGTGGCTTTTAACGTGCCATCATTGTCCCACCGACGAATGGTCTCCGTACAAACACCCAGTTTGTGTGCCGCTTGCGAAACCGAATAATAACCATGCATACCGAATCCTTCCAAACCAAATACGGCCAAACCTTATACAGGGTTATTTTATTGGAAGAATGAGAACAAAATGTCAACACTTATTTACAAATGCTTTCGCATAGTAATCATTTAGGTGTGCAATATCGGATTTCGAATATTGAAATTTCTCTGCTTTATTGGCCAAAATGCTTTCAACGACAGACGGTAAAGCATGGTAAAGTTCCTCTAATGCATCGGGTCTGCCCGTGACCAAGGCATAAAATGCGCGGCCATCAATTATGCGAATTTTATCATTCTTCTCCCGTCTTTGTCCTGCCGCCCTATCGGACGGCGTAAACGGCAAATCAGAACCAATATTATTTTTCTTAGGAATAATATTGACAAAATAAGCTGTAAACCCGTGATACATACTGGCTTTAGGCATGATGAGACTGGCCAAATCATCATATACGCCGTTTAACTTGCCGCCGCTTACTGTATTATATTTGTTTTTAACCTCGGCAATAATTCGGCGCTCTTTATTGATTAAATCAACATTGCCCCCAAGACCCAAGTCTTGCCAACCCTCGACCGCGCCTAGTATTTTTTGGTGAAATTCGCCCACATGGTTTTGAACTGTTTTTTGCGCTTTTCTATCAAGTTCAGATTTTCTCCAAGCTTTAGCTTTTCTTTTAAACCCGCCCATCTCAAACATAGCAGAAAATGGGTCTATGACATTTTTATGAAATTCATCAGAGGCTTTTTGTTGGGCTTCAAGCGCAATATGTATGACATGCTCAACATGAGCTTTAAGAACATGGTCTGGTATATATTCCAAATAAGACATATCCCACTTTAACGCATTACCATCCCACATCAATCATCAATATCGTAGAGCGATGCGCTGCAGGTGCAGGTTTTATGTCCGCCACAGTCAATTGACTAGGCCGTGGTGCCACGGCCTAAATGTGTATATTTACTCGCCGTCGCCGTTAATAACGTCATTTTTTGCCGCTTCCATAACGGCAGTTTCCAACGCGTCATCGCTGGCAAGTTCCCCGTCTTTGACCTTGGTTTTCTCCATGGTGAACACGGCAGAAGCTTCTTTCTTGCCTTGA
>JALSHM010000205.1 GCA_026982235.1 Robiginitomaculum sp.
TTCAATTCAGGCTTCCTTGACGGTATGGGTGTGGCGGACGGGATTGCGACAGCCATTGCCAAGCTGGAAGAGTTAGGCTTGGGCACCGGACAAATCACATATAGATTGCGCGATTGGGGCGTCTCAAGGCAACGCTATTGGGGTTGTCCGATCCCGATTATACACTGCGAGGCCTGCGGTGCCGTGCCTGTGCCTGTGGCTGATTTGCCCGTCAAACTGCCCGACGATGTTAGCTTTGATATTCCCGGCAATCCGCTCGACCGTCATGCCAGTTGGAAACATGTAGACTGCCCCAAATGCGGACAGAATGCCACCCGCGAAACCGATACACTGGACACATTTGTGGATAGCTCTTGGTATTATGCAAGGTTTGCGGGCGGCCATACCGCAGACAAGCCGTTCGATAATAAGGCCGCCAGTGCGTGGCTTCCGGTTGACCAATATATTGGCGGCGTTGAACACGCGATTTTGCATTTGCTATATGCCCGGTTTTTCACCCGCGCCCTTCGGGATTGTGGGCTTTTGGATTTGCCCAGTGGGGAACCTTTCAAAGGTTTGTTCACCCAAGGTATGGTCAATCATGCGGTCTATAAGGACGCAGACGGCGCGTTTGTTATGCCGGCTGATGTGGTTGAGAAAGACGGCAAGCTCATACATATGGACACGGGCAAAACGATCACGCGCGGCGCGGTCGAGAAAATGTCCAAGTCCAAGAAAAATGTCATCGACCCCCACGACATTATCGAAGGCTATGGCGCTGATGTGGCGCGCTGGTTTATGCTCTCTGATAGTCCGCCCGAGCGCGACGTGGAATGGACGGACGCGGGTGCGCTTGGCGCTTGGCGCTTTGCCAATAAGGTTTGGGATATGGTTGCCCAGACCCCAAAAAATAGCTTGAAAACTTTGGGCACAACAGACGGCCTTTCTGGCAGCGGGCTTGACTTGCGCCGTCGTGTCCACAAATCACTGGCGAAAATCACTGAGGGCATAGATGCATTTCGTTTCAACACATCGGTGGCGCAAATTTACGAAACCGTCAATGCCCTGAAAAAATACATGCAAAATGATGCGGCTAAGACCGAAGGCATGAGCATATTGATACGCGCTATCGCCCCGTTCATGCCCCACCTGGCCGAAGAATGTTGGGCGCATCTGGGCGGGGAAGGCCTGGTCTGTGACGCACCCTGGCCCAAGGCCGATCCGGCCATGTTGGTGGAAGACGACATTACCATGCCCATCCAAGTCAACGGCAAACGCCGTGCGGAAATCTCCGTTGCCAAAACCGCCGATAAAGACATGGTCGAGAAATTGGCGCTGGCACATCCGCGCATTGTCGATTACCTATCTGATAAACAAGTGCGAAAAATCATCGTTGTCCCCGGTAGAATAATCAATATAGTGGCGAATTAAATGAACGCAGGGTACCGAGCGCAGCGAGGCAAGGGCGACCGCCCGTCGGCGCTAGCGCGCCGCGCCCGCGCCGGCGTGCGTTTTTCGCGCACTGCCGTGAGCGATATAAAAAGGAGATACCTATGAACCTGATACGCACCGGATTGATTTTAGCCACCACACTTATTCTAAGCGCTTGCGGCTTCAAACCCATGCACGCGCCCACTGCCTTTGGCGGTACAGGTGTGAGCATGAAAAACATAAGTGTGGAAATGCAGGCCAATGAGAAAATTGATTTCCTACTCGCCCAAGCCCTGCGTGACCGTATGGGCGACAATCGTTCTACGCCTTATATTTTGCGTATAAGCCCAGAAAAGAAACGCCGCTCTTTGGGCATTGGCGCTGACGATGTGGCTTCACGCTATGATATGGTCTTGGACACTGAGTTTGAATTGGTCGATGCTAAAACGGGCGATATTGTCTACCGTAGTGAGGTTCGTGCCATATCCACATTCGGCGCCCCGCGCGACCCTTATGGCACGATTACAGCGCAAGCCAATGCGGAAAGCCAGGTGGCATCCGAAGCGGCTGATCGCATCATAGCCAGGCTGGCTAGTTATCAGGCCAATTCTCAGGCCAGTCGTGAAGCCCGATGAAACTGGCGGGTGCCCGTGCGCGTAGCTGGATAAAATCCCCGCCCGCAGATTGCCCGGGTGTCCTCCTATTTGGCCCAGATGCAGGACTATGCGCCGAACGCGCAGAGGCAATCGCCAAAAAATTTAGCCCAAATCCAGACGATCCGTTTTCTACCACCGTGCTGAGCGCCGACGATCTGGCGGGTGATACGGCAAGGCTCGCCGATGAAATGGTCGCCCAAAGCTTGCTCGGCGATGCCCGTCTCATCCGCTTGCGCTTGTCCCACGAACGCAATGCAGCGGCCATCTCAAAAATTATAAAAGCCCTTGACGCCAAACCGGAAACCTGCGCGGCCAAACTGATTATTGAGGCGGGAGACATGACCCCGCGCTCGGCTATTCGTAAAGCATTTGAGACGGCCAAACATTTCGCCGCCATTGCCTGCTACGCTGATAGCCAGGCCGATCTTGCCAGCATGGTACGCGCATCATTGCGGGATTTAAATATTGGTATAGACGTCGACGCGTTGGACGCTTTGGTGCCTTTGTTAGAAGGCGATCGCCGTATGGCGCGTTCTGAGATTGAGAAACTGGCTCTGTATAAAGGCTATGGTAAAGAGGAGAACGCTAAGGTCACGCTGGAAGATATCAAAATCCTCATCGGCGGGGCGGGCTCTGCTGGCTTGGACGATATAGTGTTTGACGCTATGGCGGGCAATTTAAAAACCATGGATGCCAGTTTACGCCGCGCTTTGGCGGGCAAAATAAACCCTCATTCCGTTTTGGCCGCCCTACAGCGTCATATTGTTCGCCTGCACCAGGCTAGCGCGTCTATGGCCACAGGCAGTAGCGCCGATGAAGCCATGCGGGCTTTGCGGCCACCCGTCTTTATTATGCATAAAAATGCATTTGGTGCCGCCCTGCGCATTTGGCCGGAAACGGCTCTGGCGCGCGCCCTCGCCCAAAGCTTAGAGACCGAAAAAACCATGAAATCCACAGGCGCACCCGTGGAAGCATTGCTCGGGCGTTTGCTGATGGCGCTTGCGGGTTATGCAGCAAAAAGAAGACGCTAGGCTTTAATCGCCGCTGATTGCGCCGCACATAATTCTTGCACACCTTTGTTCGCCAACCGCATCAGCTCGGTAAATGCGTCTGC
>JALSHM010000206.1 GCA_026982235.1 Robiginitomaculum sp.
GACCTCACGCCCGCTATTATCCATTCCGACCCGTCTTTGTCTGGCGCCGTTCTCAAGAAGGCGCAAATATCACCGGACGGCAAAATGGTCACGGTTTTACAAGGCCGCGCGGATAATGCCGCCCAGCAAGATTTATGGGCCTATGACCTAGAGACGGGCGCAGGCAAGCTTCTGGTCAGTTCAACGGATTTATTGGACGCGCCCGAAGTGTTGTCAGCGGAGGAGAAAAACCGCCGCGAACGTATGCGCGAAAAAGGGGCGGGCATTATCGCCTATAGTTGGGATAGTGCTGGCAAGCAGATATTGTTTCCTTTGGGCGGTGATGTATTCGTCTATAATTTGCAAAGCGGTCAAGCGACCCAAGTCACCAATACGGACGGGTTTGAAACGGATGCCCGCATTTCTGGCTCTGGTGACTTCGTCAGTTATGTGCGCGATAATGATTTATATATGACACGGTTTGAAAATGGCCGCGAAACCCGCTTGTCGTTTGGGGCTAATGATTTGGTGCGCAATGCCACGGCCAGTTTTGTGGTGCAAGAGGAACTGGCGCGCTCTACCGGATATTGGGTGTCGCCAACGCAGAAATATGTTGCATATTCGCAAATCGACGAAAGCCCAATCGCCATCGAACACCGGATTGAATATAGCGCAGGCGGCATAGAAAATATCGCCCAGCGCTACCCATTTGCGGGTACGGACAATGCCACGGTTAAGCTAGCTATAAAACCGCTTAAGGGCGGTGAAGCCCTATGGGCGGACATTGGCGATAATCCGGATATATATCTAGCGCGGGTCTATTGGAGCAAGAACGGCAAACATCTCTATGTAGGAATTTTATCGCGGGATCATAAAACCCTGACCATGCTGGATATAGATCCCGCCACTGGCAAGAGCCGAGTTATGTTTGAGGAAACCAGCCAGACTTGGATCAATGTGCGTGGTGATTTCAAGGCGCTGGATGATGGTGGGTTTCTGTGGTCGAGCGAGCGCAGTGGGTTTTGGCATATTTACCGTTATGATGCGCAAGGCAAAAACCCCGTACAAATCACCAAAGGCGATTGGCCCGTATCCAAGGTTAATTGTATCGACGAGCAGGGGCAAAAAATATATTTCACGGGCTGGCAGACAACCGCGCTGGAACAACACATATATAGTATTGGTTTTGACGGTGATAATCTGAAGCAATTGTCCAAGGGCGCGGGCATTCACAATGCTAGTTTCGCCGCAAATTGTTCGGCCTATATTGGCACATATTCCACCAAGTCGACACCGCCCCAGACCCGGGCTTATAAGAATGATGGCACACCGCTGATTTGGCTCAATGAAAATAAACTGGATAGCACCCACCCATATGCACCCTATTTAGCGTCCCATATAGAACCGGAATTTGGTCAATTAAACGCCCCAGACGGCACGCCAATGGACTATATGATTTATAAGCCAAAAGATATGAAACCAGGTGTGAAATATCCAGCCGTGACCATTGTTTATGGTGGGCCGGGTGTGCAGCGCGTCGATAAGGGTTGGAATAATAAAATATTCTTGGCGCAAATGCTGGCAGATAACGGGTTTGTGGTGTTTCAAATGGACAATCGCGGTGCCACCAAACGCGGCAAAGCGTTTGAAGACCATCTCTACCGCTCTATGGGTAAGACGGAAGTCATAGATCAATCCATCGGCGCGGAATTTTTAAAATCCCTGCCCTATGTGGACGCAAAGCGCATGGGTGTTTATGGCTGGTCTTATGGGGGCTATATGACGCTACATATGCTCGCGCAAACCGACCACTATAAGGCCGGCGTCTCGGGTGCCCCCGTTACCGATTGGGCGCTCTATGACACGGCCTATACAGAGCGTTATCTGGGTGACCCGCGCCCGGATAATCCGAACTACACCCAGGGCGCCTACGAAACCGCGTCCGTATTTGCCCATCTGGACGGCTTGACCGAACCGTTTTTACTCATTCACGGCATGGCTGATGATAATGTAGTGTTTCGCCACTCTATTAAGTTGATGGCGGAGATGCAAAAACGCGGGCGCCAGAATATGCACATTATGACCTATCCCGGCGAAAAACACGGTTTTCGCAATAAGGCCAACAAAATCCACCGCGACCAACAAATCCTGGATTTCTTCTTGGCGCAGTTAGGCGAATAAGAACGCGCGCATGGCGGTTGTGTTTTTGCTAGAGTATGATATTGTATGACAATATCATACTCTCTTGATAGAGCGGAGAGACATTATGGCCATGATACGCAAGACAATTACGTTAACAGAAAAAATGGACGCGTGGATCAAGTCCCGCGTCAAAAGCGGCGACTACGGCAATGATAGTGAATATATCCGCGACTTAATGCGCAGGGATGAAGACCTTAGGCGGGCTGAGGACAAACTTCGCGCAATGATTATTGCAGCAGAGAACAGCGGTACATCCACCCGGACATTCGACGAAATTTGGGCGGAGGGCGTACAGCGCGCCCGTATGAATCAAGCACGGTCGGCTTAAGGCCAAGACCCCTTACATCAATTCGCCATTCAATACCAAAACCCGTAAAACACCCTCTCGCTTTTGAGATTCATTTCTGTTTTTTAGTCCAACCCCATGGACATTGTAAAGTCGTGCCGGGTTTTTACGATGTGCTGACAAAACTCACGCATTTTTTCTGCCGCTAATTGATCCGAATGGCCGTATTTTTTATCTATTTTCTGTGTAATCAATTCGGCAAGAATGCCGCCTATGAGAGAATTTATAAACTCTTCCCTACCGTTGTTTACCCGAATGCCATCTCTCAATTGGTTAACCGCGTTTTCATAGTCGTTTTCCACGTTTTCACTTATTTTCTGCATAGCGCTCTCTTCGGGGAGAACGCCAGTCGTCGGAATGCGTAGCCTTTGTGTCACCAAAGTTCGTGTGCATACGCCAACGATACTTGCTGTAATTTCGTCAGAAATACCGTTTCTTGCCGGTTTCTCACTGAGTTTAAAATACACATGTGTGAGTTCGTGCGTGAGGGTACTTGCAGCTTCTTCCGCAAATCGTGTCTCTGTGAGGAGTGGACGTTCGTCATAATAGCGAAAGGCAAATCTAACTTTTGCCTGATGACCCTTTATTTTATATCGTGTTACATATTTATAATTATAGGCATCGGGTACAAGCAGGATTTCAATCTGG
>JALSHM010000207.1 GCA_026982235.1 Robiginitomaculum sp.
TCTATAGCCTTGGTGACAATGGCTTCTTCTTCAGTGCGGCGCAGATATGGGTAAATCAACAAAGTGGCAAGGGCGAGCAAGGCGGTCAGCATGAGAACCACTAAGGCTAATATGGGCGCATAGATAAACATAATTACCAAAGTGAACACAGCCATAAATCCGTCCAGAACAATAGCGACAACACTTTCGGTTAAGGCTTCTTGGATGGGGCGGGCTGAGCCTATGCGCGAAATAATATCGCCCACATGCCGCTTTTCGAACCAGGCAGTGGGTAGGCGGATAAGGTGCCTAAAAATATTACCTACCATTTGGAAACTAATCTGGTTGCCATACACCAAAATTGCCCAACCGCGTATGGCCTCACTGGCGGCGCGTATAAACACCAAGCCACCAAAACCAAGCAAAAGCGCCAAGAGTAAATTCACATCTTTTGGCCCCACAGCGCGGTCGACAACCAATTGTAAATAAAATGGTGCGGCGAGTGCGACTATTTGCAGTATAACGGACAGGGTTAGGGTTTGTAGCACCGCCCGTTTCATGCCAACCAATCGGCTCCACAAATCCCGCAATTTTGGCCGCAAGCGGTCTTGTAGTTGGTTAAAGTCAGCGGCGGGGGAAAGTTCCAGCACAACACCAGAGAAATGATCGGAAACTTTCTCTATCGCCATCACTCTAAGCCCGCGCCCCGGATCAATGAAATGCACTTTGCCGTTCGCGACCTTTTTCAAGACAACAAAATGATTGAGATCCCAATGTAATATGGCGGGCGTTTGTACCTTATGGAGTTGATCAAGCTCAACCCGCAATGGCCGCGACGATAAATGCAAACCTGCCGCCGTCGCCATCACTTGTTTAAGGTTCGCCCCCTTAAGGGAAACCGAAGCCGTTTTGCGCAAAGAGTTGAGGTCAATATCATGGCCATGATAACGCGCAATCATCACCAAACATGCAATCCCGCACTCGGTTGCTTCGGTCTGAAGCACCACAGGTAATTTTTGGCGGCTGAACAACCCCATCAATATTGTCCCAAAACCCAGCGCCAAATGGGGACGCTTTCCCCGTCAATTTGCACAGCGGCAAAAATTCCAAACAAGGCAAGCCCTACCAATATCACCACCAATAATCCCGTGATTATCCATGTGCTGAGGGGCGCAGCCAAGACCACATCCCCAAATAATGCCCGTGTGCGGTGGCGGATAGCTTCGGCGCGGAATAGCGGTGTCGGTTTCTCATCACTTGGTTTATCACTTGGTTTATCGTTCATGGGCAGAGTTTATGGGTGTTGAGGGGAAATGCCAAGGGAGAATTTTCCTTCCCCCATTTTTCATGGGGGAAGAAAAAGCTAATGCCGTCCCCGCTTCTTTGGTTGATCCGCAAACAATTCGGCGAGTTTCTCGGTCATAACACCGCCAAGCTCTTCGACATCCGTTATCGTCACGGCGCGTTTGTACCAGCGCGTCACGTCATGGTTTATGCCGATGGCAATAAGCTCAATTTCTGAGCGGTTTTCCAGTCTGTCAATAACCTGGTGTAGATGTTGTTCTAATATGCCGGATTTGTTTCTGGATTGGGTGGCGTCGTCTACGGGTGCGCCGTCCGAAATGACCATCAGAATTTTGCGCTGTTCCGGGCGGGCATTTAGGCGCGCCGCCGCCCACTCTAAGGCTTCGCCGTCAATGTTTTCTTTGAGCAATCCTTCGCGCATCATCAGGCCGAGGTTATTTTTGGCGCGGCGCCACGGCATGTCCGCACCCTTATAGATGATATGACGCAGATCATTGAGCCGTCCGGGGTTGGCGGGTTTGTCGGCAGCCAGCCAGTCTTGGAACGATGCCCCGCCTTTCCAAGCCCGCGTGGTAAAGCCAAGGATTTCGCATTTAACCGCGCAGCGCTCCAAAGTCCGCGCTAAAATATCGGCACAGACAGCGGCCATCATAATCGGGCGACCGCGCATAGAGCCTGAATTATCCAAAAGGATAGAGACCACCGTGTCTCTGAACTCCATCTGCTTTTCTTCTTTATAGGTCAGGGGCGAAGTTGGGTCGGTAATGACACGGGTCAGGCGGGCCGTATCCAGCACACCTTCTTCCAGATCAAAACTCCACGACCTTTGTTGTTGCGCCATCAAGCGGCGTTGTAAGCGGTTGGCCAATCGGGCAATCACACTGGTTAGAGATTTCATATGACCGTCGAGATAAGTGCGTAAGCGCTCCAATTCATCTGGTTCGCATAACGCTTCGGCGCGGATAACTTCATCATGCTTATTGGTGAAATATGTGTAGGGTGTTGGGGAGTTGACAAGATCAGGGTTTCGCTGGGACGGGTCAGGAATTTGATCACCCTCCGTGCCTTCCCCCTCAAAATCGTCGGCGTCGATTATATCAGTATGGTCTTGTTCGTCGTCCAGCGCATCGGCCTGTGCCGTCTGCGCTTCGCCTTGGTCTTGCTCGTCTTGTTGGTCGGTGGCGTTATTGGGGTTTTGTTCGTCCTCGCGGGCTTCGTCGTCTTCATCTTCGCTCTGTTCGATATCGGCTAGCTCTTCGCCCATATCAAATGCTCTGAGTAAATCTTGGGACAGCTCGGAAAATGCGCTCTGGTCATGGACGGATTTAGCAAGCGCATCCAGCGCATCCCCACCCAGTTCAGATATATATTCCCGCCATGCTTTCATTAAGCCTTTGGCACCGTCCGGCGCAGGCCGTCCGGTAAAGACTTCCCGTGCCAACACACCAACGGCTTCGGCCAAAGGCGTGTCTTTTTGCTCTAAGTCAGGATTGTGAAACCCGCGCCGCCGCGCCCGTGCGTCAGAGGCCGCATACAGATTATCCCCGACCCCGTCCATAACCTGGGCACCCAGCGCCTCAACCCGTGCTTGTTCCAACGCTTCATAAATCGCCAAAGCCGGGCCCGGATTGGGCAGGTTTTTGGCGTAAACCTCCGTGTCGTGCAAAGCCAGCCGCAACGCCAAAGCATCCGCTTCGCCGCGCGATTTGGCAATAGCGCCCCGTGTTGGTTGCGTCGGCGGCAGAGGTAAAACAATCTGCGTTTCCCGTTCTCCATCACTATTAGACCGGGCAACAATCCCGCCAATTTCGCCACCAAAACCAACATCCACACCCCGCTCGCCAGAAAGCGCCCGCGTCGCGGCGGACAGTGCGCGTTT
>JALSHM010000208.1 GCA_026982235.1 Robiginitomaculum sp.
TATCGGCACGACCGTGGTCAGCCGCGAGGGCTATACCCCAACCATCGGCCTTGGTGGTGGAGGCACCACGGTTATCTCTGAGGGCGTGACCTATGTGGCCGACAGCGCCATCTTTAACACTATGGCGACCAATGCCAATAATATCGCCACCAATGCAGAAGGTATCGCTACCAATGCAGGGCGTATCATCGTCAATTCAGAACGTATCGCATCCAATGTCGCCCTCATCAATGCCAATTCCGGATTGATAGCGTCTAACACCGATATGATATTGTCAAATACGGGCGAAATTAGAGACTTGACCAAAGGCCTGGCCGGGGTTGCGGCACTGCCGGATATGTATTTATCACCCGGTGCGAAATGGTCTGCTTCGGGTGGTCTTGGTTTCTTTGGTGACGAGATTGGCCTCGGTGCTACCATAGCCATACGCGGCAATAAAAACTGGGCGTTCGGTGCCTCTATTGCTGGCGCGGACGATACGGTAACAGGTAAATTACAATTCCGCTTTGAGGATTTTTAGGCGGAACAACAACATTGTCATCCCGGGTCTGGCCCGGGATGACAAATATTGGCAATCCGCGCATAAAACCAGCGCGAAAGGCTCTATAATCTTTACTGAATAAGGCCAGATTTACGGGCTTGTTTTTTGCGTTCGTGTTCGAGCAAATAGCGTTTGCGGATGCGGATGCTTTCTGGGGTGACTTCAACCAGTTCGTCATCATTGACAAATTCCAGCGCATATTCCAGCGTCACCTCTATGGGCGTGGTCAAGACTACGGCTTCGTCAGTGCCAGATGCACGCACATTGGTCAGCTGCTTGCCCTTAATCGGGTTCACCACTAAATCATTATCGCGCGTATGAATACCAATAACCATACCTTCATATACCGGGCTTTGGTGGCCAATCATCAATTTACCGCGTTCTTGTAGATTGAACAAAGCAAAGGCGACGGCGGTGCCTGTATGCTTGGAGATAAGAACCCCTTTGGCACGCTTGCCAATCGTGCCGCCTGCTGCTGGCGCATATCTGTCGAACACATGATACATTAGACCGGAACCCGATGTGGTGGTTAGGAAGTCAGAGCGAAAACCAATAAGGCCGCGCGTCGGGATTTCATAATCTAAACGCACCCTGCCCTTACCGTCCGGCACCATGTCTTTGAGTAAGCCTTTGCGCATGCCGAGTTTTTCCATGATTGCGCCTTGGTGGTCGGCTTCTACGTCAAGGGTTAGAGTTTCCCATGGCTCGCACAACACATTATCAATAGTTTTATTGATAACCCGTGGTCTGGAAATCGCCAATTCATAACCCTCGCGGCGCATGGTTTCAATTAGGATTGCCAAGTGTAATTCCCCGCGCCCGGAGACTTTAAATTTATCCGGGTCGTCCAGCGGTTGCACCCGCAAGGCGACATTATGGATCAGTTCTTTTTGCAAACGATCGCCAATATTGCGCGAGGTCACATATTTGCCTTCGCGCCCTGCAAACGGGCTGGTATTGACCTGGAAAGTCATTGAAATTGTTGGCTCGTCCACCGTCAGCGCCGGAAGTTGCTCAACCTTAGCAGGGTCGCAGACACAATCGGATATGCCGAGCCGGTCTATACCCGTAAAGCAAGCAATATCCCCCGCATAAACCGCGTCCATTTCAATACGTTCTAGCCCCAAAAAGCCATAGGGTTGCAAGACTTTGGCTTTGCGGGTGATGCCGTCGGGCGCCACAACCATAACATTTTGCCCGCGCTTAATCGCACCGCGCAATACCCGGCCAATACCGATAACACCCGTATATGATGAATAGTCTAGCGCACTGATTTGCAAGAGGAGCGGCCCGTCTGGGTCTACATCTGGCACAGGTGTATGTTCCACAATCGCTTGGAACAGCGGTGCCATATCAGTGCCCTCGACCTCGCTGTCATCACTGGCCCAGCCATTTAAGGCGGAAGCAAAGACAACCGGAAAGTCCATTTGTTCGTCATTCGCACCGAGCCTGTCAAACAGGTCGAATGTTTGATCCACCACCCACTGTGGTCTAGCACCCACACGGTCAATTTTATTGACAACAACAATCGGTTTAAGCCCTTGCTCAAGCGCTTTCTTGGTCACAAAACTGGTTTGCGGCATGGGGCCTTCGACCGCATCCACCAATAACACCACGCTATCGACCATAGACAAAACGCGCTCAACCTCGCCGCCGAAATCCGCATGTCCCGGTGTATCAACAATATTGATGCGCCATTCCGTACCCTCAGGATCTGTCCATTTAATGGCGGTATTTTTTGCAAGAATGGTGATGCCGCGCTCTTTCTCAATATCGCCGCTATCCATGACCCGTTCCGCCTGCTCCCCGCGCTCATCAAGCGTGCCGGATTGGCGCAGAAGTTTATCCACCAAGGTAGTTTTACCGTGGTCAACATGGGCTACAATCGCTACATTGCGCAGCGTTTTAATATCATTATTCATAATTGGGCAGTCATAAGGGGGTTAATTCAAATTTGATTGGGCACCCTTTAGAGCCAAAGCCAGCAAAGTACCAGACATTTTTACGGTTTATCACCATCCACGAGCTTATCGAGAAAGGTTAGGAATAGGCGCAAGTCTTTGTCTGAGAACATATCTTTAATGTCTTGTTCTTGGCGCAGAGCCTCGGGGGCGATTTTTGCGAACATTGCCCTGCCCTTTGCATTGAGGGATAAGGGGGCAGAACGGGCATCTTGCCGGCTTATGCCCCGTTTAAGCAAATCTCTATCCAGCAATTTGCCCACGGCGCGGCTAACCGTGGTTTTATCCATCCCGGTTTTATCGGCCACCATTTGCGCCGTCATTTTCTTATGGCTCGCCAAAACCGCCATAACCCGCCACTGGGTGCGGCTGAGCTTATCGGGCGCATAGGTCTTAGCTATGCGTTTAGAGACGGCATTGGCCGCTATGGACAGGCGGTAAGGTAGAAAGTCTTCGAGATGGAAATGCGGCGTGGTCATAAGCTGTTTTAACCTGCGCAACGCCAATATCAAAGGGAAATTAAAATTGTCCATTTCTTAACGCATATAGGCATTTACGCCACTTGTGGAATTTTACACCTACCATATAGCTAACCCATATAAGGCTGATAGGCCACATAACTATTAAACTAGTTTTCTAGTTTAATAGTTATG
>JALSHM010000209.1 GCA_026982235.1 Robiginitomaculum sp.
CACGGCTAAGGCCTGCAGATGCCAAATAGTCCTCAGAGGCTTTATTGGCAAAATAGGTATCCGCCAAATTCACCAACTCTTTGTCCGGAGAAGTTGACCAATATTCAGCTTTGGTTGCGCCGTCCTTGGTATAAATGTGTAAAACACCCGTAAGAGATTGCTCTTGGTTTTCAAACGTGAATTTATTCTCCCCCAACACATAGGGCTTTAGCGCCTCTATATTGTTGGCGGGCGGGCGCACAAATACCAATTTTGTGTCTGGCAGGTTCAACACTTTGGCCATGACAGGGCTGGTTTTCAATATCATTTCTCTGGCTGCTTCCACACCTTGTTCATCTAGGACTTTATTAAACGCGTCTTTGTCTTTTTGCGGAATGGCAATTCGCGCAGCGCTGCGTAACATATTTTCCAATTCTCTGGTGTTGTTGGCAATCAATTGTTCTTCTATGGCATTGGCATGTAACCCGGTTTCGTCGAGGATTGTTGCATATCGTGTTGGTTCGGATTGGGACATAATGAGGGGAAACATTATGCCAAAAATAATGCCGAGAAACGGACCAAGTGCGGTTAGCCAAAAACCCCATGTTTTGATATAACCCAGAAAATCACGACGGGCGATGATAAAGGTGCGCCTAAAACTAATTGCAAAAACACTCATGATGGATCTCCGTTAGCGACAAGTGTCACAAATGCTTCGTGTAAGCTCGGCTTTTCAGGCTCAAACCTGATCAGGTCTAGTTTGGCTTTGACGCTGGCGGCCAAAACATGGCGGGATTCTTTGTCGGGGTGCAAGACAATATTATAGATGTCGCCGCTTCGTGTCATAGAGTGCACCAAAGGTGCGAACACGGCTTCGGCTTTGGGGTCGGGGGTTTCTATTTCAAGTCTGCGCGGGGCATGTGCAAGGGCTTGGTTAAGGCCGCCGTCGAATATTTTTTGTCCTTTGGATAATAAGATGATTTGATCGCATAACCGCTCGGCATGTTCCATCACATGGGTTGAAAAAATTATTGTGCGCCCGCGTCCAGCAATTTCCCGGACCATATCCTCAAGCAATTTCTGATTAACGGGGTCTAGGCCTGAGAATGGCTCATCTAGGACAAGAAATTCAGGGTCATGGGCGATGGCGGCAATCAGTTGTACTTTTTGCGCCATGCCTTTGGAAAGAGTTTTGATTTTTTTGCGCGCAATATCGCCAAGCCCGTAACGCGCGAGCATGTCATCCGCACGTTTCAGGGCGTCTTTGCGCTTCATGCCGTTCAAGCAAGCAATATGGGCAATGCCGTCACGGGCGGAAATCTTGGCATAAAGTCCTCGTTCTTCGGGCAAAAAGCCGATTCGGCCAAATGCACTTGGACCTGGCGCTTGGCCAAATAATTTTATGTCGCCGCTATCGGGTGCTATTAAGCCCAGCGCCATGCGCAGGGTCGTGGTTTTACCGGCGCCATTTGGGCCTAGAAACCCGACAATTTCGCCTGAACGAACCTGAAAGCTAACCCCGCGTACAGCAGGCCTGCCAGCGAAAGATTTGTAGATATTGCTAACACTTAAAACATTTTTGGCATTTATTTCAAGGGGATTCGAATTTTCTAACATATTTAAGGGTTTCACATGGATTGGTTAAAAATTTGGGTGCATTGTGTTTTTTATATCTGATAAAAGGGCTTATAATGGCCAGACAACGTCATATTGCCTGCGCAGCCTGCCCGTTCGTTTTCGCATAAATGGATTAAGTGCGACCATACACTCATAGCAGCAGCTGGATAGAGCCGCTTGTCGATATCCGCATAAATATGTGTGACAATATCCATAATGGTTTCGTGCCCGTCTTTAAGTGCGCTCAATACCTGCTCTTCTCGTTCAAGTCTATGGGCAATATAGGCTTGAACGAAAGGCGCGACTTCGGTAATGGCTGCGCCGTGAGTTGGGCGGATAATACCATAGTTTTGCCGCTCGACTTTGCGTAAAGACGCGAGATAATCACCCATATGCCCACCCGGCGGTATAACTACAGATGTTGCCCAGCCCATAATATGATCACCGGAAAACAGGGTGTTTTCTTCCACCAATGCAAAGCACATATGATTGGACGTATGGCCGGGCGTATGTACAGTTCTTAGCGTCCAGCCCGTACCCGTAAACACATCGCCGTCCTTGATGATAATATCGGGTGCAAAAGTTAGGTCGTCCCCGGCGTCCAGCTTTACATCCGCGCCGTCCGTTGCTGTATCTGTAGGAGGGCAGCCGTAAATTTTGCAGCCATACTTTTTAGCGAGGGGCGTAGCCATAGGGGAGTGATCCCCATGATGGTGGGTCAGTAGGATATGGGTCAGGGTTTTGCCTGTCAGCGCATTATCTAGAGCCATGGTGTGGGCAGGTGTGATGGGCCCTGGGTCAATGATGGCTACGTCTTTGGTGCCTATGATATATACACCCGTTCCTGTATAGGTGAACGGCCCAGGGTTGTCTGCGGTAACCCGAGTGACCAACCTGCTTTGGCGTTCGGCTTTTCCGTAGCTAAAATTATCAGTATATATAAACGGGATTTCAGCCATTAGGTGGTGCCAGAGATGAGCTTAAGTAATTGTTTGGTCAAAACCGCTACAGATTTGGACTTTTCAGCCAAAGAAAGTGCAAGTGGTGGCCCCATATCGGTTTTGTTGACGTCAACTACGTAAATTCGGCTATCTATATTATCGCGTAATACATCCATACCGCCCCAATCCAATTTCATGGCTTGGGCAAATTCTTTGAGCTTGGCACGTTCTTCACGCGATAATAAATCCTCGGGCTTGCGCAAGGTGACGGTGGAGTTGATATTAGCGAAGCGGCTCTCCAGTGGTCGGCGCTTGACAAAGACCAGCGCAATATCCCCGTCAATAATTGGGCACCGTAAATCTTCGACCCACTTGCCGTCGATGGAATTGTCAATCAGGCGTTGATACACCAAATCTGAGCTTGTTACCCGGTCTTTTGTCAGGGGGGCGGAGACAACATAGCCATCGTGGACCCCATTTTTTTCGGACTTAACCGCTATTGGGCCTTTATAAGTGAGAGGGTCTACGGCGAGAGCATAGCCAAATATTTGCTCGAATTTCTGTGCCACGCGCGACTTAGAAATATCATAACAGCCGAAATTAAAATTTTTTCC
>JALSHM010000210.1 GCA_026982235.1 Robiginitomaculum sp.
ATTTTAAATGATCCGGAATTGACGCTTTTGCGACAAGACCCTGATTATCACAAGCTACTCGCAAAAACCAAAAACAAGTAAGGAGAGTCAATTGACCGATTATACACTTAAACTTAGTTTTGATTTGCGACAAGTTACGCAATCTCTAGCCTATGAATTTGTTCTAGGAGAAAACTCCGCTTACCCCGTGGAAAGCGGCGGACCTCTTGCGGGAACTTTTAACTTTCAACAAGGTGATGAAATATTCGTTGAAGTTATAGCCACTTCAGCGGCAAATCCAAATGTGCCGGGGACAGAGCCAAAGGACGTCTTAAAAGACTTCACGGTTACAAATTGTACATTTGTCTCTATTCCAGCCCATATGACAGAGCTTTTGTCTCTATTTGACCCGGCAAGCGCTTGCTCTACAGTTGATGAGTGGGAGCCAGCTAGACCGCCCCAAACACCGGAAGACAAACAAAAAAATCTGTTGCAACTGTGTAAGCGCAGTGTCACGCCTCTAGCTGTGACAACCAAAAACGGTCAATGGAAAATATCGGGTTATCTATCGGTCGAGCTTACATCGTTAGACGGTAAAACTTACGCACAACTATATTTCTTTGACCCAGAAAGCTCCTCTGGAAACGGTGGCGGTTGGAACCCAAATTAAACCGTACCTAATTAGGGGCTAGCCCCAAAACATCGCCCATATCGTAAAGCCCGTTGTCTTGGCTTACAGCCCATAGGGCGGCGGCGAGGGCGCCTTGGGCGAACACAGCACGGTCAATGGCCGTGTGGGTCAAGGTGATGGTCTCCATGCTAGAGCTTAAGAACACGGAATGTTCACCAATGACGCCGCCATGCCTTAGGGATGCAAATTCCGACGGCTCTATGTGTTGGCCGCCAGCCTCTAAGGCACGGCCCAGCATAAGCGCCGTCCCAGACGGGGCGTCTTTTTTCTGGTTATGGTGGATGTCGAGAATATCTGCGTCCCATTCTTTGGGAAGCGCGGCCGCCGCCTTGGCGACCAAGCTTTCCAGCACACAAATGCCGATGGAAAAATTACCGGACTTAACCAAAGTAATGGCGTCGGCAGCTTGCTCCAACGCCTTTTCTTCTGTGTCAGAATATCCTGTCGTGCCCGTAACAAAAGCACGGCACGGCGTCCCAAACATCATCAGCGCCGCATCAATGGCGGCCTTGGGGTGGGAGAAATCTATCAGCACATCGCAAATGTTGAGCGCGGCGCGGACGTCCGATGTGAAATTAACGCCGCCCGCATCCGCGCCTAAATCACCCGAACCAGCCGCGACCAGAGCCGCAACCAGTTCAGCTTTTTCGTGTTTGTTAATTTCCGTGCGCAATGCACAGCCCATACGCCCCGCCGCGCCGAGAATAGCAATTTTTATGGGCGTGGCCAAACCGTGCCTAATTAAAAGTAACGCTACCGCCAGCTTGCTGGGCGCGGCGCATCATTTCGTCGCGGAACATGGCGGCAAAGTCCGGCGGCTCCAACAAAATAGGCGGATAGCCACCGTTCTGGGTCAATTCGGCCATAATCTGGCGGGCGAACGGGAACAGAAGCCGTGGGCATTCGATTAAAATCATCGGCTGGATATGTTCTTCTGCAATATTGCCAAAGGCGAATAGACCCGCATATTCCAACTCACACAAGAAGACGGTTTTACCATCGCGTTCAGCCTTGGCGCCGAGCATAAGTACGACCTCAACCGTGTTTTCGTCGACCATTTGACGGCCAATTTCAATACTAATGCCTATGCTCGGGGCATCTTGGTCTTGTCGTAGGCTATCTGGCGCATTGGGATTTTCAAAACTGGCATCTTTGATATATTGCGCCAAAATTCGCAACATAGGTTGCGCCATCTCTGCCCCATTCCCCTGTTGTCCGCTTTCTTGTTGTTCTGGAGCCGCCTCTACAATTTCCTCTGGTGCTTTTTTAGGCGCCGCTGCTTTCTTGGTCACGGCCTTCTTTTTAGGTGCGGCTTTTTTAGCAGGCTTCTTCGCCACGGCTTTTTTGGCCGGCGCTTTCTTAACAGGTGTTGCTTTTTTCTTCGGTGCCATTTTTATCCCTTAAATAATTGATATGAAAAAGTGTAAGTTTGGTTTGATAATTTGTCTGTTGTCGTTAACATGGACTTTTACATATATAAATTCAAGCCCACACCAAATAAAACCAAAAATAAACTATCAAAAACAATCAGGAAAAGCCCATATGTCGGATATTCTTTTATACGCAATTTTGACCATAATCGTTGGCGGCTTACTGTACTCCGTACTCGGTAAAGATGTTGGGCAAGACCCAAATCAACGCCCGAACAAAAAGCCGGGTCAAGGCAAAGATGCCAATGATGTTATGGAGAGCTTTTTCGGCAATCCGGCAAAGACGAAAGCCCCGCCAAAACCCGCACCACAAGAACCTGCTTTTATCGGTCCTTCCGCCGAGGGGCTTGGCCAGATTGCCGCTGCCGATGCCAGTTTTTCTTTGCCCCATTTTTTAGACGGTGCCAAAGGTGCATATGGTATGATATTGGAAGCCTTTGCCCAAGGGGATAAAGATACGCTCGCCGCCTTACTAACCGATGAAGTTAAAGACAGATATTTTGCAGCTATTGACGAATTGGCCGCCAAGGGCTTAACGCAAAAAACTGACCTGGCGCGGCTGATTGACGCCGAAGTGGTGAGTGCAGAGAAGATAGGAAAGACCGCGATCATCCGTGTAGCTTATTTCGCTGAACTGGCCACTGCACTCACCGACAAAGACGGCAAAGTGGTCGAGGGCGACTTGGACATGCTATCCCGGGTACGCGAAATTTGGAGCTTTGAACGCACATTAGGATCCAAGGATCCCAACTGGAAATTGTCCGGCGTTGAGCCACACACTTCCAGCAACCCAGAAAATGGCGGACCTGACCATTCGCCCGATACTTAAAGCCATTTGCCTAATTGCGGCGTTAAGCATTGCGGCCTGCGCTACGACTGCGCCCGCACCAGATCTGCCGCCTGAAATTGTCACGGCGCCGCCCGCAAGGCCAGAGCCAACTACGCCGCCTGTAGTGGTGGAGCCAGAAGAGGTGACACCAGACCCAATTCCCGCACCCACGCCAGAGCCCGTGCCAGAGCCCGTGCCAGAGCCCGTGCCAGAACCTGCG
>JALSHM010000211.1 GCA_026982235.1 Robiginitomaculum sp.
AGCTTCCCCAGGTTCATGTGACACGCGCTCGCATTCCGCGTAAAGTAGCTCAAAAGAAATAGGTAAATCAATTAGTTGTAATTGATGGAGTATTTGCGCCATGGTGGACAAACGGTTTTACAAGCACCTTGGCTCGTTTTCTTTGGCGGAATTATTAGACGGGACTGATGTAGACATCCCTGAAGGCCAGTTTTGTGACCTCATGATTGAAAATGCCGCACCCGTCGCTACGGCGGGTGCTTCTGATATTACTTTTGTAGAGGGTAAACGCGGGTTACGAGATTTAGAAAATTGTAAAGCTGCCATATGTTTGGTGAAACCTGACAAAGCAGAGTTGGTTAGCGCGCAAGGTATACTCCCACTCGTTACTGAATATCCACGGGCAAATTTTGCTCATATTCTTAAAAAACTATATCAGCCACTAGGCTATGGGACGGAAAGTAGTCAATCATTCACAGACGTAGATATTGCGCCTGGTGTTGTTATCGGCGCCAATGTGGAGATTGGAGCAGGTACAACAATTGGTGCAAATGCGGTGATTGGCGCGGGGGTAGTGATTGGCAAAAATTGCCATATTCGGGCTAATGCAACAATTTTGTTTTCAATCCTTGGGGATAATTGTGTTGTTCAAAGCGGTGCAGTACTTGGCGGCGACGGTTTTGGCGTGGCCATTGATGCGAAGGGTAGTGTCGATATACTCCATGTGGGGCGTGTGGTTTTGGGGGATAATGTATCGGTCGGTTGCCAAACCTGCATAGACCGCGCGATGTTCGGAGACACGCATATAGGTAACGGTACTAAGCTCGATAATCTTATCCAGATTGCACATAATGTTCGTATCGGTAGAAACTGCATGTTTGCAGCTCATGTAGGCATTTCGGGTAGTTGTGTTATTGGTGATGGTGTAATTATGGGCGGGCGCGCTGGCCTCCCTGACCATACCAGTATTGGGGACGGCGCTATTTTGTTCGGCCTTGCGTCACCTATGGGTGATGTGCCAGCAGGCGAAACATGGAGCGGTATTCCAGCAATGCCGGCACGAGATTATATGCGGCAGGTCAGTGCGCTGAGAAAACTGGCTAAAAAGAAACCAAGGCGTTCTTCATGATAATGTCAGCGGCAACGCCCTTTGGCGTTGATACCATACAGGAATATTTGCCCCACCGCCGCCCTATGCTCATGCTAGATCGGGTTACAAAGTTTGACGGCGAGGCTATTGTTACTGAAATAGACACGCAACCGGACGCATTTTATTTCGACGGACATTTCCCGAACAACCCTATCATGCCAGGCGTAGTGATAATGGAGTGTATAGGTCAGACGGGGGCTTTATTAGCGGCATTGCGCGGCGATTTTGACCACAAAGACCATTTGCTGGCATTTACAGGTTTTGAGAAAACACGTTTCAGAAAATTTGTGAAGCCTAATGAAACGCTTTGTGTCTATTGCACGCTTGTGAAAAAGCGTAGACATTTATACAAATTTTCAGGTCGGGCTGAAGTGAACGGCGAGTTAGTTATGTTGCTAGAATTTTCAGCAGCGCTAACCTCTAAAAATGATGATTCTAATCGGGGACTAAAATGAGCGTAAATATACATCCAACTGCCCATGTTGATAGCAAGGCACAACTTGGCGCAGGCGTCGAAGTCGGCCCACTTTGCGTTGTTGGGTCTGATGTTAAATTAGGTGATGGCGTTAAGCTTGTCAGTCAGGTGAACATTGCTGGCGATACCACTATAGGAGCGGATTGCCAGATTTACCCATTCGTTGCCCTTGGCCATCCCCCACAAGACATCAAACATAAAGGTGGGCCTGTGAGCCTTACAATTGGCGCCCGTACGGTACTACGCGAATCGGTAAATATCCATCCTGGTTCCGATGCGGGACGACCAGAAACCATCATTGGTGATGATTGCTATTTTATGTACGGCACTCATGTAGCCCATGAAGGCCTAGTCGGTAACAATGTTATTTTGTCTAATGGCACACAGGTTGGCGGATGTGTGACCATTGGCGATAATGTTATTATAGGGGGACTGTGTGCGGTCCATCAATTCACGCGTATTGGTAATAACGCTTTTATTGGTGGCATGACCACTGTGGTGAAAGACGTTATTCCCTTCGGTATTTCGGTTGGCAATAAACAGGTTTTAAATGGGCTGAATGTGGTTGGGTTGAAGCGATCGGGATTTAGCAATGCCGAAATTCATGATTTAAGAACAGCATACCAAATGATTTTTTCTGCTGAAGGAAACTTCCAAGACAGATTGTCAGAAGTTGAGGCACAGTATGGAAACCACGACCAAGTCATGAAAATCGTCGCATTTATTAAGTCGGCTGATAAGCGCCCAGTTTGTCACCCGGGTAAACTTTAAATGGGGCAAATTCGAAAAATCGGGTTAATTGCGGGCGGCGGTGCGCTTCCCCATGAGGTTATCAAAGATGCCGAGGCGCAAGGCTATGCAGTTTTTGTTGCTGCCCTAAAGGGTTTTGCGGAACCATCCGACTTTGTTGTCAGTTCTGATGCTTTTGGTTTCGTGGAATTTAGGGCGCTTATCAAGCGCTTCAAACAAGAAAAATGCACCCATGTGACCTTTGCGGGCAATGTATCGCGCCCTGATTTTTCCACGATTAAGCCGAGTATTCGCGATATTCCGCTCTTGGCCAAAGTTGCCGCCGCAGCGGCCAAGGGCGATGACGGTTTGCTTAAATTCATGGTGTCATTGTTTGAAAAAGAAGGGTTTGAAATCCTAGCGCCTCAGGATGTTTGCGCAGCCTCTCTTATTGAAGTGGGCCCAGTAGGGAAAGTAAAACCGACCAGCGCTCACTTTAAGGACATTGAAAAGGCCATGCGTATTGCCATGTTGATTGGCTCTGCGGATATAGGGCAAGGCGCTGTGGTCAATAAGGGGCTTGTTCTGGCGGTCGAAGCCCAAGAGGGTACGGATAAAATGTTAGAACGCGTGGCGGCATTGCCCAAAGCCGTACGCGGTGGTGTGCTGGCAAAATGCTTGAAGCCAGAACAGGAAGACCGGGTGGATATGCCTACAATAGGACCGACGACTATAGAGCTAGCAGCCAGGGCCAATATGGACGGAATAGTCCTTGTTGCCGGAAAGGCTTTTATTATGAACCGTTCCGAAG
>JALSHM010000212.1 GCA_026982235.1 Robiginitomaculum sp.
GTCGCCACATTTGCCAAGAATTGCGATGTGGTCACCTATGAATTTGAAAACATACCCGTGCCGGCCGTAGAACAAGCTGCAAAATTTACGAAAGTTTACCCTGATAAATTTGCGCTACAAACCTCCCATGACCGATTGGTGGAAAAGACGTTTTTGCGCGAAAAGGCCTATGCGCCCGTGGTTGACTTTGCGCCCATAGAAACCATGAACAGTCTCACCGATTTTATGGCAAAACATGGCGCCCCGGTGATTTTAAAAACAAGACGTTTTGGCTATGACGGCAAGGGACAGATTAAAATTGATACGCCGCGCGATGTCAAAGCGGCCTTTGCAAGGCTCGGCGGCACGGATTTGATAGCAGAAAGTTTCGCGCCGTTCGTGCGGGAGTTTTCTATCATTGCCGCCAGAGGACTAAAGGAGGGACAAGGCGGCGATATTGCCTGTTATCCGCTCACGGAAAATGTCCACAAAGATCACCGTCTCCACACCAGTATAGCGCCTGCGGGTGACAAGCAAAACATTGGCGACAAAGCGCACGCCATTAGCCACCGCATTTTAATTGCCCTGAATTATGTTGGGGTGATGGGGGTTGAATTTTTTGAATTGGACGGTGGTAGGCTCATTGTCAACGAGATTGCCCCGCGCGTACATAATTCCGGCCACTGGACCCAAAATGCAGGCTGCACCGACCAGTTTGAACAACATATCCGCGCCATCACAGGTGTGGAATTGGGTGACGTCATCCCAAAACACACCGTAAAAATGACCAATCTAATCGGTGATGAAATCCTACAAGCCGAGACTTTGGCCAAGCAGGCTAATACCTATGTCCACAATTATGATAAACGCGATATAAAACCGGGTCGTAAAATGGGGCATGTTAATGAGGTTATAGGCGCATTGTGATATACCTTGATATATTACAATATATGTGCTATATCATGATATAAGACTGGAGCTGGCTATGGCACATATTGCAAAATTATTTATGAATGGGCGGTCACAGGCTGTGCGCCTACCCGTGCAGTTTCGTTTTGATTGTAAAGAGGTTTTCATCCGTAAAGACCCGGAAACAGGTGATATTATTCTTTCCAAAAAACCACGGGATTGGAGTGCATTTTTGGCGCTGCTCGCGCAAACCGATGTCCCGGATGATTTTATGGAAGATCGGGATATGCGTCTTCCAGAAGATAAAGACTTGTTTTAATGCGCCGTTATATGCTTGATACAAATACGGTCAGCTATTTCATAAAAGATCAATTTTCTACATTAGGGGTAAAAATACTGTCTGTTCCTATGGATAGCCTCTATATTTCCGTCTTTACAGAAGCGGAGCTGCTACACGGTCTGGCTAAGAAAGCCTCTAAGGGCAGTGTATATAAACTGGAAAAACTAGTCAGGGAATTTCTTGCACACGTCACTATTTTACCGTGGGATAGTGAGGCCGCATACGCTTATGTCAATTTGCGAATTGCCTGTGAGAAAAACGGCAAATCTTTAAGCGTAATTGATATGTTAATAGGTGCCCACAGTGTGGCAAATGAGGCTTGCTTGGTAAGTTCCGACAAGGCATTTTTTCACTTAACAGATATTTTGGACCTTGAGGACTGGACGAAACCTTAACCCCGCCATTTTTTCCGTCCTCTACCATATCTTAACCCACCTAAAACTTCTGCTGGGTTTGGGAGGTTTGCTAGGCGTTTTTTGGCTTTGAATTTTGCGCCTTCGAACTGCATGACATTTTCTATTCGCGCATCCAAAAACGCTCTTGCTTTGGTTTTCTCTGTCGTATCGTCCGACAGCCATGCGGCCAAGCTGGTGCTGATAACGGCGCTGAGTGTGGTGCGTTTTGTGTAATAATTGATGTCGGTTGAGCTATCACCAATAGCCCGCCAAATCGTATCAGAAGCTGCCCACAAAATTTTGGGGCCAAGCAATAAGCCGTCCGGTAGGGCGGTGCGGGCGACGGCACGTCTGGCGGCTTCTTCGTGCTTGCCTATAGCCTCAAGCCTTGCCAATACGCCTTTGGTGACTTTATCGCGTATGCGCATTTTTGTCAGGTCGAGTTTGGCCAATTCGACTTCTACCATTTTGTCCATTTCGGCGTTCCAAAACTGTATCATTTCCAAGGCACCGCCCGGAAAATATAATTCTTCTGCCCCCACGGGTAAGTCCGTGTTTTTTACGCCCAGCTTTAGGGACTTGGCACTCCAGCCGTCGAATGGCACATGGGGCAAGGTGGCTTCTAGGAGTTTAAGCCGGGCAGCATAAGATGGGTCAAGTGTGGTCATACCGGTATTCTAGCCGTTTTTGCGGCGCAAGACAACACGGGAAAACCAAGCTTTCACAGATGCCATACCGCCCCCCGATAAAACTCCATAGCGGAACAGGCGCGTAGATCCCCATATGACGAAAAAACTGGCGGCGATGAGCACGGCCATGGAGCCGAACGTTTCCCATAAGGGCGGGTCGGAAGGCAGGCGAATAACGGCTGCAAAGGGTGCGGAAAATGGGAACCAGGCAGCAGCGGTGAGCAAAGGAGAATCCGGGTAGGCTATACCAATCGGCACAATCATAATACAAGCGGTGAGCAACAAAACCATAGGGGTCATGAGGGTTGACGCGTCCTGCATGCTTTCTGCGAGGGCACCAAGCGCAATAAACATAGAGCCGTAAAACACATACCCCAAGATAAAAAATACGGGCAAAAAGATAAACATTTCTAAGCTCATGGCCTTGGCAAGGCCGTCGGCTATCGCACCATCGGCAAATTGTGTGGCGCCATATAATCCAATACCGCCCAAGATTATCCAAGGCAATAACGAAGCCAATGTCAGGGCTGCGACGCCTAAGAGTTTTCCGAGGAAGATTTCAGAAAACCGGGTTGTGGCCAAAAGCATTTCCAGGACTTTGTTGATTTTTTCCTCGACCATGGACATCAAAAGCATATAGGCACCTGTAAATACCGCAAACCAAAGTATCATGGACATGGCGGCAGCGAAAAAATACGGAATACGGTCTTTTATGGTGGCAATTTGCTTGCCGTTTTCATCGCGCTGTTTGGCGGGATTGAATGTACTCACCTCTAACGCATTTTTGCGGATTTTTAAGACATCTTCACGGCTAAGGCCTGCAG
>JALSHM010000213.1 GCA_026982235.1 Robiginitomaculum sp.
AAAATACGGGTGCGCGGACGGTCAAATGTTTTTGCTACACCTGTAGCTATTCGGTATAAATCATCTTCAGAGCTTTGAAATAGTTCATCACGCGGATAAGACGACAAAACAAATTTTAGCCGTTTCTCATTATGCGACCCAGGAACAGCTCCGTAGCGATGTATGACCTGCTCAACTTTGCGGCGGATTAACGGAACATATTTCGGAGAACGAGCATAGGCATCAACTGTAAACAGACCAACAATACGGGTCTCGCCCATGACCGTTCCTTGCTCATTATATTGCTTGATAGAAATATAATCCATTCGGACACGGCGATGCACACGAGAAAACAGATTGGATTTAGCAACCGTTACCGGGTCTTTCTCCAAGAGTGCAGCTTCCAAGTTGGACGAAATCCGCGCAGGCTCACTACTTGTGCGTAAAATCAAATTCGATCGATCTCTCAAAACCCCCAAACATGAAGCCTCTACGACTTTTGGCTGGGCGTAATCATAAGTCCGCCCTTTGCCACCCTTACGTTTTGCCTTACCAGTCTCGTAAACGAATGTACGGCTACCCAAGAGTACAAAATTGCCTTCACGTATCCATTCAAGAAATTCACACGCCTCATCCAAAACGTCCGAAGGTACATCACCGTGCCGCTCGGATAGTTCATTGATGCGATCCTCTAGCAAAGCCAACATCGGCTTAAAATCACTTATTACGGCATCCAAATCACCGAGGGTTTTTTCAATCCCATCTCTGATAGCTTTGCGACCCGCTATACTTTGACGCGGGATCAATACTTGCATCATAGATTCGCGGACTTTCTCACCCTTTTTCCGCCACAACCCCTTGTCATTGCGATACCCCTCAACAAGTGGATGATAAAGCGCCAAAATATCTATGCCATGACTGGAAATTTCCCCAATGATAGAATCCACCAAAAACGTTCTATCATCCGTAATAATTTCGACCACATCATAACGGTCTGCCAGTGCGCTAACATGGGTAATAGGCTCAACCCGTATGGACGACGTGCCGACTTTGCGGCAATCGCCAAACATCCAAAAACCACGCGCCAAAGCTAGGATATCTTCAAGCGGCAAAGTTAGTGCATCATTTTGCACTGTATCATCGTAATATGACTTTAAAAATTGTTCAGCGCCCAGCTCAAACTCGCCATTATCATACCAAGAATCGTCGCCCATAGCGGCCTTAACAAATGCGGTTTTCGTGAATTTTAGTCCAGCCATAAGGGCATCCCCAATAGTCCAAATTGTACAACTGCTTAAGGATAACAGGGCTAGCTAAACAGTAAACAAATATTTTGTTGGAAATGAAGCTATTTTATACGCGCTCGAAATTTAATCTCAAAACTAGGGTCGGGGTTACCTGCTGCCATCACGCCTGATGGGTTCACACATATAAATGTCACATTGGGATCATAGCCTGCAGTAGGCGTATATCCACAAGCAGCAAAATTGGCTGGCGCAATAGCACTGTTCGAATATCGAACATCTGTAGCATAGTTAAATGTCAAACCACTACCAACATCTGTGCCTGTAACTGGAGTTGTTTCCGGCCCGCCGTCATCTATATCACCATTATAAAACTCAATTTCAGGCGGCATAGCGTCAATAATAACCACGCTCTCACTGTCAGCCGGTCCGTCACCAACATTGGTAAACCTGATAGTATAAATTACATCATTGCCCGGCACCATATACAAGCCCTCTGACAGTGGATCATATACCGCCGTACTTTTGCTAGCCGTTAATTCTGCACTCAGTACAGGGCAAAAATTTAGGTCGTGTATTGCCATACCCTGATTACCGGGGTTTGCTGGTGCGCCACTGCCATTACCATATTTGATGACAATGGTATCGACTGCGGAGCTAAATTCCAATGTCATATTTCCGTTGCTCTGCGTCGGTGCTGAGCTAGCATTGCCAGTTACTACATTACCCGATGCGCTATTTGAGGTACTGGTAAACAATGTTACGGGCACGGATGAACCACCAAGTGTACCAGTGACCGTAATCTGGTCTTCAAATTGTGATGCGCCAAAATCTATATCAAATATACTCAATTGAAATTGTGCGACACCTATGCCAGCAGTCCCGAGATTGATAGTGACGTCCGTTGTACTAGTTTGACTGGGCGGGTTTCTCAGAAAGTGCAGATCTGACTCGCCTGGAACTAAACCGCCAGTATCATATATACTCTCTGCAGGCGTCTGCCCGCCAAAATTTGCATCACTTAATAAGGTACCATCTGGGTCAGATACTGTAATTGTTATAGGTTCCCCCGCGACCGTATAAGTGTTGGTCATATCTCCCTCATTCCAAACCACAATATCCCAGTCTAAAACTGATGGCGCACCTGGACAAGATAGTGTCGGAACGGCTGGCGTTACCGGGGTTAAGGTTATATCCGCATAATCATCTTCATTCACATCGCCATTGCCAGGTGTGGAATCCGGGTCAACTTGCGCAGATGTCATAATTTGAGTCCGTGCAAGATAAGGGCCAGTCGTGTTCACATAGACGGTTATTTGTAAACTAGTACTCGCGCCACTCGCTAAAGACCCCGCAATAGTCCACAAACCAGTGCCAGAATTATAAGCTCCCGCCCCATCGTCAAGCACATAACTAAGCCCGGCAGGTAAACTCACAGCTACCGAAACACCGCTCGTCGTCACAGGGCCGCTGTTCGTAACGGTATATGTGAGAACCACATTCGTGCCTGTGAAGGGCGAAATATTGCTTGAGGAAAGTGTCAAATCTAAATCGGAGCCAACAGCATGAACAAAAAATAAATCTGCGCGGCGGAATTGCCCATCATCGGCCCCTGGAAATGCGTCACACATGGTTAGCGTCCACGTCCCGACCGAATTTTCCCCATTAAATGCGGATAAAGGATTGTTTGGCCGCACCAGGTTTTCATACGGCGGCACCGGGCCAAGCCCGTCATTTGTATTGTGGGGCGCAGTGTTAATCAGTGTACCTGCCGCATCATCCATCTCGATATTATAATTATCCTGACTGGTGCTGTTCGTTTCTTCGGTAATTATCTGCACAGACGTCGCTGCTGGAGACGTCAATATGGCGCGAATATCCCCCCGCCAAGTATGTGAGGCTTGGAAACCAAC
>JALSHM010000214.1 GCA_026982235.1 Robiginitomaculum sp.
ATGATGGTCTCGGACGACAGCCCCGGTGCCAACGCTGGCCTGATGAAAGGCGACATCATCACCCATTTTGGCGGCGCAGAGGTCAAAGACTTACGTGCCTACACCAACGAGTTAGGCAAATACAAGCCAGGCGACACCGTCGAAGTATTAGTCGAGCGAGCCGGGCAAACCGTGAAATTGGAAATGGTGTTGGCGAAACGGTAAATTGTTAGCTAAATGTGTCTGCGAGTGTTTCGCCCATCGGATCATCACCAAACCTGTTTGGCCCCTCCACACCTCGCGTCGCCAGCCAAACAATAAGCAATATTCCTAATCCAAGCATGGCTAAAACGGCTAATATCAATATGCCCACAGAAAACATACTCCCACCATTCACAAGACCCGGTATTGCTAATAATAACAATAGTAGTGGCGCTATAGGCATAAGCTGCCACCAGCCTGAACGGTTGGTATCATGTAAACGCCGAGCAGCGACTGCAAGAGTTGGTAGCAACACGGCGAGGCTAAATAGCGAGCTTAACGGGGAAAACGAATCAGCCGCCTCAGCCCCAAACACCAGTAAATCGACAATGGATAAAACTATACTGCCCAAAATCGTAAACAGATAGAACCACCAATATTCTGACCGCATTGCGCGACCAGAAAAATCAAAATACTTGCGAAAACAAGTTTTAACAGCTTCACCAAAGTTCATACTTCCCTACCCTTAAATTAACTTAACGCACTTTAACAACAAACACCCAAAGAACAAGTCTATTACCCTTCACCGCCAAAACGCTGTTTCCATTCTTCTATATCCGCATCTTCAATCTTGGTGAACAATACCTCTGGCGCGCTTATTTCATGGCCGTGGGGGAGCGCATCCAATATGGCTTTCACCCGCTCGTTCCAATCCCCTTCGCCAAATTTCCAAGTGCGGTTGTCCTTTGGGATATGCATTGCGTCCAGAATTTTACCCGCCGCATCTGGGATAATTGGTTGTGCGATCACGCCGAAGAATGCCACCAGATTAAGCCCAATACGCACGCCAATAGCGGCTTGGTCTATATCGGTTTTATATTGGCTCCACGGGGCGGCCTCGGTTAGATATTCATTACCCGTCGCCCAGATGGCGCGGGTCTCAGAGGCGGCTTTGCGAAACTCCATAGCCTCATAATAAGCAATGAGTTTGGGTAGTCGTTCAGCCAGTTCTGCGACCAATGTATCTTCGGGTTTACCCCACTCGCCCCCACCATACTTTTTTGGGCAAGGAACTTTACCGTCAAATTTACCCACGCAATATTTGGTGATGCGGTTGACGAAATTCCCCAGCACATTAGCAAGGTCAGAATTTATCCGCGCGGCGAAATCCTCAAAGGTAAAGCCTGCATCCGCCCCCTCAGGCGCATTGGCAGTCAAATGCCAGCGCCAATAATCGCTGGGAGCCAAGTCGAGCGCTTGATCCATAAACACGCCGCGCTTCTGGGACGTTGAAAACTTACCACCATACCACGTGACCCAATTAAACGCTTTCAGCCTGTCGACCAATTTCCACGGCTCGCCCGAACCAATCAAGGTCGTCGGGAAAGATAGCGTATGAAACGCAACATTATCCTTGCCCATAAATTCCACATAGGTGACATCATCGGCGCCCTTATCCGTACGCCACCAGCTCTGCCAATCATGACCGGTCGCATCGGCCCAGTCCTTAGTCGCGGAAATATACTCAATGGGCGCATCGAACCAGACATAGAAAACTTTGTCTTCAAACCCCGGCCTTGGCACGCCCTTATAGGCCACCGGAATGCCCCATTTCATATCACGGGTAATGGCGCGGTCATGCAGACCTTCGTCGAGCCATTTATAAGCAATGGACTTGGCCAAATTCGGCCAACCCTCGGCCTTATCTATCCAAGCACGCAAGCGATCAGCCATATCGCTTTGCTTAAGATATAAATGATTGGTCTGGCGTATTTCCACGTCTTTGGAACCAGAGACCGCAGAATAAGGCTCGATTAAATCCGCCGGGTCGAGCAATTTACCACAGCTATCACACTGATCGCCACGTGCGCCGTCTGCGCCGCAATTGGGGCATGTGCCCTCTACATATCTATCGGGCAAAAACCGACCGTCCGCATTGGAATACACCTGTTCAGATACCCGTTCTTCAATCAGGCCATTTGTTTCTAACATATGTGCCAAATGCTGGGTCATTTCATGGTTAGATAGTGCGCTAGAGCGGCCAAAATAATCATAGCTCATTTTGAAATCCGCCCCGGCTGCCCGCTGGGCATCGTGCATTTTATCGCAATAATCAGCCACCGCCATGCCCGCATCCGCCGCCGCCAATTCCGCCGGGGTTCCGTGCTCATCCGTGGCGCAAATATACAGAACCTCATGCCCCAAAAGCCGCATAGCCCGCGCATACACATCAGCTGGCAACATAGAGCCAGCCAAATTACCTAAATGCTTAACCCCGTTAATATAGGGCAGTGCCGATGTGATAAGAATACGCGCCATAATCTTCCTTTACGCCTAGCCAGCGAACAAATTGACTCATGCCATTGCGGCCTGAGTTTATGAGTCCACTACCTAAGTCATTCACACATATTTGCAAGATGTATAAGTCCAGATAGATGTGAGACTTTTTAGGTTTGGCTTATTTAAGCTGCTTCCGCCATAATGGATTTGTGTTGAGACCAAATTGGAGGAAGCAGCTATGCAGATCAAATATCTACACCCAAACATCTATAGACTGTACGCGTGGGCGCGTACACAAGCGACCGAAGGTATGAGATATGAACTCCGAAAAGCGGTAGAAAAGTACAACACATACAGACCACATCATTCACTTGCAGGACTAACACCAATGGCATATATCAAAAACACCCAAATGGCGGAGGAGGCTCAAAACACCTAAACCTATACACTATACAATATGTGCTGGCGTGATGCAGCGTGATGGAGTATAATTGACGCTGTATGAATGGCAATTTAATTTAGGGGGGCGCAAAATGGTTGGCGAAAACGCAAGTAACGAAGAACCCGTCCGCCACACTGTAGTGGATTGGGTTTATGACACTGCTCTAAACCCCGAAAATTATGCGCGTATCTTAAGTGTGTGGGACGGATTTATATCCGAGTATGGA
>JALSHM010000215.1 GCA_026982235.1 Robiginitomaculum sp.
CGCCAATAAATCCGCCAGTTTTTGCGGCTCGCCTAAGCGGGGTAGGTCGAGCCGTTCAGTTTGCTCGGCGGCTTCTATGATATGGGCTTGCATCTTGTCAGTACGAATTTTAGATGTGGTGCGGGCGGTGATGACGGGTTGGATGAGCGCAGCGCCCAGCTCTGTGGCTTTCTCGACACTGAACACATTGCGCTTGGGCTTAATTGGCGCAAACAACAGCCAGATATCGGGTGCTGGTTTAAAGGGGCGGGTTTGCTCGTCTACGGACAAGGTTAGTTTTTGCTTAGAGGTTTGCGAAATCGTGGCCAAATATTCACCGTCGCGCCCGTTAAATAGACGGACTTGGTCATCAATTTTGCGGCGCAGCACCCGCGCCAGATAATGGCTTTGGGCTTTGTCAAGGCTGAGTGTGTCGCCGCACGCCAAAGCATCCATTACATATAGGCGCGGCAATTTGTAAAACTTTCTCATAGGGGCTTTATAGTCGAAATTTCTGTGCTAATCACCCCTTAATGCAAAAAGATACAACCATAAAAGACAGCATACAAGGCGGCTGGGTGGAGCATATGCCCGCTTGGGTGCGCCCCTATCTGCGCCTATCACGCTATGACCGCCCCATCGGGTTTTGGTTGCTGGCTCTGCCGGGCTGGATGGGGCTTTGCTTTGCGGCTCTCAGCGTCGGGTTTTCTGGCGCGGATATTAAATGGGCGGTGCTTATCGGTATTGGTGCCGTGGCCATGCGCGGGGCGGGGTGTACCTATAATGATATTGTTGACCGGGATTTAGATAAACAAGTTGAGCGCACAGCCCTGCGGCCTTTGCCTGCCGGGAGTGTAACCGTAAAACAAGCTTGGCTTTGGCTGGTGATGCAATGTTTGGTCGGACTGGCCGTCCTGGCATTTTTCCCGCACCTTTCGCAAATTATAGCCGTGTCGTCTGTGGCTCTGGTCGCCGCATACCCATTCATGAAGCGCATCACATTTTGGCCACAAGCCTGGCTCGGCCTGACATTTAATTGGGCGGTTTTGGTGGCTTATACAGCCAAAGCGGGGGTGGTAAGTCTGCCGTTGTTTTTGCTTTATGCTGGCCTCGTGTTTTGGACGATTGGCTATGATACGATATACGCCTGCCAAGACGTGGAAGACGATGCCATGATTGGTGTGAAGTCTACGGCGCGGCTATTTGGTAAGCGTACAAAACTAGGCGTTGGTCTTTGTTATACAGCGGCAATCATACTTATCGGATATGCACTATTTGTTACATCGCACCCTGTATACGCTCTTGGGCTTGCCGCGCCCTTTTCCCTGCATCTTTTCTGGCAAGTTTGGAAACTCGCGCCAAGCAATGCAAAGCTTTGCCTGTCCTTGTTCAAATCAAACCGTACCGCCGGACTGTTACTTATTGTTGGTCTCGCTATCCCCAGTCTTTCTATACTAAGCCTCGCAAATTTGTTACACCTCGTGAAGTGACTTGCATTGGTTTTTGTCTATGTTCTCAACTAAATTAGGAGACAGATATGAACCGTAGAAATTTTGTAATTGCTGGTGCGTCCGTAGCTATGGCGGGTGGACTTGGCGCAGGGGTAAGCTATGCGCATAATGATAAGGGTAAGAACCAACATAAAGGCGAAAATATGAATACCAATATCGACTGGAAAGCCATTAAAAATTCCGAATGGAAAACCCGGCTGACCGAGCAAGAGTTTTATGTCATGCGTAAAGAAGGCACGGAGCGCCCCGGCTCTTCTGCGCTCAATAACGAGAAACGCGCCGGCACATATAACTGCGCCGCCTGTGGCCTGCCTTTGTTTGAAAGTGTCGCCAAATATGAAAGCGGCACCGGCTGGCCGAGCTTTTGGAAACCCATAGCGGGCAATATAGAAACCAAGCGCGATTTCAAACTGCTCGTCCCGCGTACGGAATATCACTGCGCCCGCTGCGGCGCCCACCAAGGCCACGTGTTCAAAGACGGTCCCAAGCCAACCGGGCTGAGATATTGCAATAACGGCATAGCGTTGGAATTTGTTCCGTCTTAAGACGTGACAAACTAATTCATATGTGTAGTTTCTCCGTTTAAGGAGAAATATTTATGCGCGACATCAAAATATCTTTAAGCACGAATACGAGCGTAGCGAGCAGCGCACGACCGTGCGCCGCGAACGATTTCGCGCCCCATCGGAGGCGTGAACGCAGTGAACTGCCGCGAGATATATAGATGGCCATTGCCCGCCCGACCCACCGCCGTTTGTTTGCCGTGTTCGACCATGCCTATGGGCGCTTGTCGCGTCAGGCAGGGGCAGTGCTTTCGGATATTGCGGTAAAGCCAGCCCAGGCGACGGCTCTGATTTATTTAGGCTATCATAATGGTTGCCAGATTTCAGAATTGGCGCAAGGCATTGGGTCGGGCAATGCGGCGGTTACGGGGCTTGTGGACAGAATGGTCAAAACGGGTTTGGTAGAGCGCCGTAAACTTGACAGTGACGGGCGCGGCAAGACCGTACATTTGACACCTGATGGCCTGATGAAGCGCGAACACGTCATGGAGCGTCTGCGCACACTTGACGAAAAACTTTCCAAAAATTTTACAGACGCGGAAATGGAAACCATCTATAAGTTTCTCAGTGTCGCTAGCGAAATGGAAATATAATAATGGGTTTTGATACGGATATAGATGCGCTTTACGCCACCTATCAAAGCCTCCTGCCTATGGCTGAGAAAGACCAAGCCCGCCTGTGGCAAAAGTTTCGTCTGGACTGGAATTATAATTCCAACCGAATTGAAGGCAATACATTGACTTACGGGGAGACGGAGGCGCTCTTGATTTTGGGCACAGAACCCAAACGTCTTGCCCGTGATATTCGCGAAATGAAAGCCCATGATTTAGCTGTTGAATATCTTCTCGGTCTAACAAAAATCCGCCGTTATATAACCGAAGCCAATATTCGCGAATTGAACCAAATCACGCTTAAACAAAATTATTGGATTGAAACGGAAACGGCAGAAGGCAATATCAGCCGCAAAGAAATAGTCCCCGGGACTTACAAGAAAACACCTAATTATGTGCGTTTGCGCGGTGGCGGCGTTCATAAATTCGCTGACCCACAAGATGTATCTACCCGTATG
>JALSHM010000216.1 GCA_026982235.1 Robiginitomaculum sp.
AACTGGGCCAACGGGTTCTGGTAAGACGACCACGCTCTATGCGGCACTGAATAAACTGCGCCAGACCCAACGTAAAATTCTCACGGTAGAAGACCCAATCGAATATTTCTTTGATGATGTAAATCAAGTGCAGGTCAATGAAGCGGCAGGGGTCACGTTTTCCACGACACTCCGGTCATTCCTACGCCAAGACCCGGATATCTTGATGGTCGGCGAAATTCGCGATGGTGAAACGGCCCGTATTGCTGTGCAAGCTGCACTTACAGGGCATTTGGTTTTATCAACATTACATACCAATGATGCCGTCTCGTCCATAGCCCGTCTCAAAGATATGGGTATCGAAGACTATCTCATCGCAGCAACATTAAGCGGCGTCACCGCGCAACGCTTGGTACGCAAGAAGAACGAAACAGGGCGTGCAGTGATAGCTGAAAGTTTTCTATGCACACCCGAAATTACCAAAGCCATCAGATTGGGTGCTCCCGAAGACGAAATTGTCAAACTTGCGAGTAAGCAAGGTATGGTGTCGTTACGGCAAGACGGGGAGGCCAAAGCCGAGGCCGGGCTAGTCAACCTTGATGATGTTTATATTGCGACCGGACAAAGTTGATGGCCAAGTTTAGTTACAAAGTTCAAGGCGCAGATGGCCGCGCTCAATCGGGTGTTGTTGAGGCGTCGAGTAAATCTGGTGCGCTTGAGGTTTTGTTGGCGCGGGGGCAGACGCCTTTGCGGCTACATTTGGTTGGGGATAAATCTGAATTTCAAAACTGGTTTAAACCTGCACCCAAGGAGTTCAGCGTTAAGGACGCAGCGGAGTTTTCGGGGGATTTATCGCGGTTGCTCAGTTCGGGGTTTTCTTTGCACCAGGCTTTGCAAATGACGGCGGTTTCGGCGGGCTCCAAACCTGCCCGTGCTTTGGCAGAAAAGTGCGCAGAGCAAGTGCAAAAAGGGGGCAGTCTGCACAGTGTATTAGTCAAAGAAACTTCCGGTCCGGCATTGGCTTTGGCAGGATTGGTACAGGCTGGAGAAACCGCCGGGCATCTGGAAAAAGTGCTGCAGGATGCTTCGAGTAGTTTCGGCGCCAGTGCCGAGTTTAAAGAAAAACTGGGTTCTGCTTTGATCTATCCGGCAATTATCATGTTTATGATTTCCCTGACTTTGCTTATATTTTTTACCATGGTGTTACCGCGCCTCCGGCCTTTGTTTGATGATGTTGGTGACAGGCTGCCTGCTATGACCAAGGCACTGCTCGGGTTCGGGAAGTTTTGTGAAGTTTGGGGGCCGTGGTTGGCATTGGGTTTAGTTGTATTGCTGATCGGTATGCGAACACGCCCGGGGCTAAGGCGTAGGATAAAACATTTTTTTGACCGAATATTGTTAGGGCGGCTAGGTATGGGCGGTCCAAAATTGGCAGGCTTTGCCGCCTATGCCCGTACACTTGGACTATTGGTCAATTCAGGTGTGCCCTTACCTGCTGCTAATTCTGTGGCAGCCGGAGCTGTTGCCAATCTGGTGTTAAGCGAGAAATTCACAAGCCTGACATCACCTTTGCGCGGCGGAGAAAATCTATCAAAATTATTGGGTGAATTACCAGAAGCACCCGAACTCTTGGTGCGCATGGCAGTCATTGGAGAGCGCTCTGGTAAGCTTGGTCCGGCGCTGACAGATGCCGCAGGTATATTGGAACGCTCCGCCCGTACCCGTATGGAGCGTTTGATGGCGGCACTTACCCCAGTGGTTACGATCATCTTGGGTGTCATTGTCGCTCTTGTTGTTGGCTCATTATTTTTGGGTCTGGCTAGTTTAACCGAGATTGACGTGTGATGAAGAACAGCCAGGCTGGATATACGCTTACGGAATTACTTGTAGTACTGTTGCTGCTTAGTTTGGTGACTGCGATAGGTCCCGTCGCCGTTCATAAGCTCTTGCCAGGCATGGCGGTTAAAAGTGCGGCGCAGACTTTGCAAGCTGATTTGCAAACCCTACGCACCCGGGCTTTGACTTCAGGAAGCACAGGAGAATTACGCATTGAGAACGACGGGAAGAGCTATATACTGTTGGTTGCAGAGCAAACAATAAAGCGCCGTACATTAGGAAATGCAGTACGTGTACGAAGTGTAGATGGCGAAGCATATGGTGATGGCAACGGCATTATTACGGCAGATGCAAGTGGTAGGTTATCTGGTTTGGCCTTGCGGGTTGAGCGCGGCAAACGCGCCAGCCGCATTCAAATCAATCCTGTATTTGGGACTTCTGAAATAGTGAGTGCTCATGCCCAGTAATAAACAAGCCAGTAATAAAGAAGACGGATTTATTCTCAGCGAAATTCTTGTAGCTATGGTGGTGTTGGCTATAGCCGCTATTGGTTTTTTGCAAATCGTGCAACACGCAGCTACACGCATGCATACAGCTAAAACGAGTAATGTGCAGACAGTGCTGGCATTATCGTTCATGGAGACTGCGTTTGAGAGTGATCTGTACGATATAAAAATCGGTGAAGGCGTAGACGAGGCCTCCAAACTAAATTGGCGTGTAATGGTTGCGGCGGACAAAAGTCGACGATCACAAGGCTCTGAACAGCCA
>JALSHM010000217.1 GCA_026982235.1 Robiginitomaculum sp.
GGTATTGCTAATTTCGCCCAACACCGACAAATCCAAAACCCGGTCTTTGCCCAGCTTATGTGCCCAGTGGGGAAAGCGTTTACGCATTTGCTCCAGCACATCATGGCGGCATTGCATTTCCACCATATGGCGTTGCTCATAATCAAAGCCAAGCGTCTCTACATATGCGTATTTATCCAGCGCCCAGGCCAAGACAGTCGCCGAATCCTGGCCGCCAGAAAATAAAACCAATGCTGTATTATCTTTACTCATGCCCGCCCTATATCGCGTCTTTTTGTCTCTGACCAGTACCTTGTTCCGCTTCTTGGCATCAAACTTGAATAGTGAAAGCTTTATTAAGAAATGTCTCTGTCTTGAACAGAGAATCAGATAGCGTGGCCAATAATGGGTATTAAGAAAAAAATCTTTCTGGGCTGGATAGCTTTCGAAGCCATAGGACTATTTGGAGGCTTGCTTATTGGCTTTCCCGCCGCCGCGCAAATAGTTGACCGTGTCATGCTCAGTGTTGCTCCTCGCGCTGCCCACGTGGTCACACCCATAGCCCCCGGCCTGACCGAGATCATGGTTGCCTCTAATGCCCCCTTTACCGTTCTGTCTGAAGGCGCAGTCGGCGACATGTCCATGCGCCTTACGGTCAGCGGCACAATTAACGGCAAAGCTTTTGGCGGCCAAGCACAAGACCCCGGTCAGATTGCCGAATGCGTCACGCCAACCGCACCGACCCCAACCGCCCTGTATACGGCCACACGGCGCACAGCTGCCAATAGAGGCGAAATCATCAGCCAAGCCGTTATGATTCATATAAAATACGATAAGGCTCTAAGTCCAAAATTCACCGTAAAAACCCTAGACCAACCAGAAGCCAAATCCGCAAGACAAGCTATGGCGTGTTCACATATTGTCGGTTAACGCCTGCATATAATCCCATAATCTGCATATTTGGAGTGTTTTGCGATCATTTGTATTGGCAAGCTTATTTTCCTGAACAAACCTAATAAGTCTATAGCAATTCCCAATCTGGCCTTTATGATATGTGGGAATCAGGATGTAAATTATGCGTAAAAACGAGAAAGCGGAGAACCAAAAATCCGAGCGATTACAGCGCCTCTGGGACTTGGCACCTATGTTTGTCGAGGGCACACCCCATGCCAAATTTCTGGGCATGCAATTTGTGGCTATTGATATTGGCCGGGCGACTTTAAGCTTGCCATTTGATAAAAAACTGGTCGGCAATGTGGAGACCGGGATATTTCACGGCGGGGTTTTGACCGCCCTGTTGGATCAAGCTTCGGGTTTGGCGGCAGTATCATCTTTTGAACAGGCCATGCCCGTAGCGACGCTGGATTTACGCATTGATTATATGCGCGCAAGCAAACCAGGCAAAACCATAATCGCCGAAGCCCACGCCTATAAAACCACGCGCCATATCGCCTTTGTCCGCGCCATAGCCCACGACGGAGATGTGGACGACCCGGTGGCCACGTCCCAGGCCAGCTTTATGACCACAGCCCGCAGTATGAAAAAATCCGTAAGCCCGTTAGAGCGCACAAAAGCCATCGCCGATTTACCGCCTGCCTCTAATGAGGGGGATACCTCATGAGCGATTTTCATTTGGATCAAGCCGAAATAGCCGCAGCTCTGGACCGCATCCCCTACGCCAAAGAACTGTCTATTCGCCCGCTCTTAATGGGCGATGAATTGACTTTAATCTTGCCCTATAACCCAAACATTATCGGAAATCCTATGTTAAAAGCCTTACACGGCGGTGCCGTGGGTGCGTTTTTGGAAACAACGGCTATTGTGCAATTATGGCTGATGGGCGAGCCTAAACCTTTGCCCAAACCAATTGGCATTAACCTTGACTATCTCAGGCGCGGCAATCCCAAAGACACCTATGCCCGTGCCGTTGTTGCCAAGCAAGGTTCACGGGTTGCCAATGTGCGGGTGCGGGCTTGGCAAGACCGCTATGAAGAGCCGATTTCCATTCTGCACGGGCATTTTTTATTGGCACCGAAAGCCGATAAAATATCTGATAAAAAATAATGCCTACCGCCCCCTCTCAAGACATCCTAACCCGCCCCCTTTTAACCAGAAAAGCTGTGCTTTTGGGGGCGCTCCCCATCATGCTGGCCAATGCGGCGGCGCCCATTGTCGGCTTTGTCGATACCTGGGTGATTGGCAATTATGTGGGACGGGAAGCTTTGGCTAGTATTGGACTTGGCGCCGTTATATTTGGGATTTTTTATTGGGGTTTTGGCTTTTTGCGCATGAGTACTGGCGGGCTATCGGCTCAAGCCGACGGGGCGGATGACCAACGTGCCGTACAAGCACATTTGTTTCGAGCCGTGCCCATGGGCTTTGCCATTGGCCTGTTAATCTTTGCATTTCAAGGGGTACTTATTGGCGCTATCATGCAATTTTTCCCGGCAGAAGTCGCCGTAGACAATGGCGCGCGCAGCTATCTCCATGCCAGACTTTGGGGCTTGCCTGCGACATTATCATCTATTGCGCTGATGGGCTGGTTCATCGGATTAGCCCGCCCTGCCCGTGCCCTTTATATGCAAATTGTGCTTAATCTGATAAATGCGCCCCTATCCTTATTATTTGTTGCCAAATTTGGGTGGGGACTTTACGGAGTCGGCATAGCCTCTGCCATAGCCGAATGGTGTGGATTATTTGCCGGGCTGGTTCTGGCGGCTTTTGAGATAAAATCACGTGGTGGATTTGATAAAATCGCTGCGCAAATGTCCACTTTGCTCGACATACCTGCCCTCAAAAAACTTGGCACCGCCAATAGCAATATTTTTATCCGCACCGTCGCCTTGACCCTCGGCTTTACCTTCTTTGCCCGCGCCGCCACGGCTCAAGGCACCACATTCCTTGCCGCCCATACCGTATTGATGCAATTTATCACCATGATTGCCCTCGTTCTCGACAGCTTCGCCCATGTAGCTGAAGCCCGTGTCGGGTCGGCCTTTGGCGCACGCGACATTAAACGCTTTGATCGGGCGGTACGATTAACCAGTGAATTTTCATTCATCTTCGCCGTGCTGTGCGGGCTTGTCGCTTACTT
>JALSHM010000218.1 GCA_026982235.1 Robiginitomaculum sp.
GTTGACTGTAGCCCCGTTGCCTGGGCAACAGCCCCAAGAGACGTTGAACTCAATCCGGTTGCGTCTGCTCCCTGACCAACTGCCGTGGCATCAAGCGCACTGGCAATCGCGCTATCGCCCAGCGCCATAGACCGCCCCCCCGTTGCCTGGGCATCAGCCCCAAGAGCAGTTGAACTTGAACCAGAAGCATCCGCCCCTTGCCCGACCGCCGTGGCATCAATGGCACTGGCGACAGTACCATCCCCCAGCGCCGTGGACTGCAACCCCGTCGCTTGGGCAAGATAGCCAAATGCGCTGGCTCCTTGCATAGTGGCATCGGAGAAAGCCCCGACAGATGTGGATTGTGCCCCCGAAGCCCCCGCTCCACTGCCTAATGATGTGGCTCTTGATGCTGTGGCCTGGGCATCTTCGCCTATGGCCGTACTTCTAAGGGCAGTGGCATCAGCATTTTCGCCAATAGCTGTGCTTTCATCACCGGAAGCCACGGCATTATCACCAATAGCTGTCGCACCGAATGAACCAGACGCATCGGCACCATCACCGCATTGTAGTGAATTGACGTTTGTGCCGTCATTACACCCGTCCCCGACATTCGGCGCAGACAGGGAGCCGCCGGGTTCTGCGACAGTTGGTTTGCCAGTGGTTGTTGGGGTGGATACCGTAAATGGTGGATATGTGTCGTCCAATTCGCTCTCTACACCATCCAGCACCGCGACGCGACGTTTCATATTGGCAATCTGGGCTTCCAGAGCCTGCAATTCCATGGTGAGTTCTGAAACCGCTTTTGCTTCGGGTTTATCTGCCGCATTGGCATCAAGTGCCATGAGCAGGGCGAAGCCCGTACAACTGGCCGCAAGTGCAGATTTAAAAGAAAGTGAAGATTTTGAACGTGGTGCAGACATTGTGCCCTCCTTAATATTTTCATCGTGCGTAAAAGCGGGGGCTGACGACTGTATATAACGCGCTCCGACTCTATAGTGCAGGTATAGCTCTGAGCCGCACCATAAATGCGTGAAATTTATCACGGTTGTAGTTTATGTACGTTAAAGCATGGTCGCCCCGATTACTTAACGCTTTGAAATTAGATGAACTATAATTTGTTGGCAATAATTATTTCGTGGTTTAGCTCGAAAACTACGGTATACTGAAGAATAGCCATAAACGCATTATGACAAAAACTGCTTCAAATTGCGGGCGGCTTGGCGGATGCGTTGTTGGTTTTCGACCACGGCCATGCGCACATAGCCCTCGCCATTATCACCAAAACCTACGCCGGGTGAGACTGCGACGCTGGCCTCTATCATCAGTTGTTTTGAGAACTCAAGCGAACCCATTTGCATGTAGGCGGGCGGTAGTTTTGCCCAGACAAACATGGATGCATCGGGCGGGGTAATGTCCCATCCGGCGCGGGCGAAGCTTTCTATCAGCACATCGCGGCGCGATTTATATATTTCGCGGGCCTCGGCCACACAGTCTTGCGGCCCGTCGAGGGCGGCGCAGGCGGCGACTTGAATGGGGGTGAATGCCCCATAATCCAGATAGGACTTCACCCGGGCGAGGGCGGCGATTAGGCGCTTGGAGCCAACGACAAAGCCCAGGCGCCACCCGGCCATGGAATAAGTCTTGGATAGGGATATGGTTTCCACCGCAATATCACGCGCGCCCGGAATTTGAAAGATAGACGGCGGTGGTGTGTCTGTGAAATAAATCTCGGAATAGGCCAGGTCGGACAGGATGAGAATACCGTGTTTTTTGGCGATAGCGACTATTTCGGCGTAGAAGTCTAGATCCGCCACATGGCCTGTTGGATTGGAGGGGAAGCAGACGACGATGGCGATGGGGCGTTTTTTTGCGCTGGCTAACGCAGTCTTAATACCCGCCAGATATTCGTCCGCTGTGATTGCGGGGATAGGCTGAATTTCTGCACCCGCAATGATAAAGCCATAAGCATGCAGCGGATAGGACGGATCGGGCGCATAAATAATATCGCCGGGTGCCGTAATGGCTTGGGCGAGATTAGCAAAGCCTTCTTTGGAGCCAATAGTGGCGATAATCTCGTCCTTAGGGTCTAGCTCAACATTAAAACGGCGGCTGTAATAACGCGCACAAGCTTGGCGCAAACCCAATATACCGCGTGAAGCGGAATAGCCTGTGGTGTTTGGTTTCTGAACGGTCTCTATCAGTTTATCAATCACATGGGGCGGGGTGGGCAAATCAGGATTGCCAAAACCGAAATCTATTATATCCGCGCCTTCGCTCCGGAGTTTGGCCTTGAGGGTGTTCACTTCTTGAAACACATAGGGCGGCAGTTTTTTGATGCGGTAAAAATCCGGCGGTGTGGGAGGTGTTTGGGTCATGATTAAACTGCCATAGATATGCCTGATATGACCGATAGTCGGCCATATATTGATATATAATAATCCGCGCGTATGGTTAAGTAAATCTTTCCGTCGTGGGCAAATATTACACGCGTAAAGGCTTAACCTCTATAATAGGCGCATAAAGTCCCAACGACGGCGTGGCCTATGCCGTCTTTGGCCTTGTAATAAATAGTTTGGGCGTCGCGGCGGGAGGTGACGAGACCCGCCGTGCGCATTTTTGCCAGGTGTTGCGAGATTGCGGGCAAGCGCATATCTGTGCTTGCTGCCAATTCCCCCGCCGATTTTTCACCGTCCATAAGCATACACATCAGCTTGATACGGGTCTCATTGGACAAGGCTTTTAGGACGCTGGTGGCATCACCCACATTATCCATCATTTGCTCGGTCACGGATTTTGTCATGCCTCGATCTCCTGAAAATCCTCCCCAGCGTCCTCAGCGCCCCCAACAAATACCCAATCCGGGCCGCGTAGGGCGACATAGATGGCGGGGATAACCAAGACGGTTAGAGCGGTGGAGGAGGCAAGGCCGAACAAGAGAGAAATGGCCAGGCCTTGGAAAATCGGGTCGCTGAGGATAACCACCGCGCCAATCATAGCGGCGAGCGCGGTCAGCAAAATGGGCTTGAAGCGGATAGAGCCAGCCTCAATGAGCACATGTTTGAGCTTGTGCCCACTGCCTTGTCGGTGGC
>JALSHM010000219.1 GCA_026982235.1 Robiginitomaculum sp.
TCAGGACCATTGTCACGGTCACTTTGCAAGGCGCGCAGCATATCAGATTCAGACATTTCTGTTGGCTGTTCCTGGCCGTGTTCCAGTGCCAAGATTGGGGCTTGATCTTCCTCCTCCGGAATATCATCGTCCATAATAACACGTTGCAGACCAACGATAAGGCTCTCGCGTAAATCTTCCAAGCTCAAAGTCTCTTCTGCCAGTTCGCGCAAAGCGACCACAGGCGTTTTGTCATTATCACGTTCAACCGTCAAAGCTGCGCCCGCAGAAATACTACGCGCACGGTGCGATGCCATTAAAACCAGTTCAAACCGGTTCGGTAAAATCTCTATACAATCTTCAACAGTAACGCGGGCCATAAAATCTCCGAAATCTGGCGCACACCCTTCCCAAAAGTGCGCACTATAAAAAGCAATCTCGCTATATAGGCAAGTCCAGATATTTGGCAAGCAAAATGTTCATCCGTATAGGGAAACGAATTATGCTAAAGTTTTCCTAAGCAACAGGCCTTAAAATGCGCATCAGACCATGAAGGTTTGGGGGCATCAGACCATGAAGGTTTGGGGGCAAAGGTCTTGATCTTTGAAAATACAGGCTTCTGATAGGGTTTCATCGCAAAACACACAAAGCGCTTTTGGATCCGGCTTGGTGATTCTATCATTTTGAATACGAAAGCCCTTATTCCTGAACCGCTTCAGCGTGCGCGAGAATGTTTCGGGTGTCATGTCGAGATAAGACGCGATTGTTGATTTATCATATGGCAAAGTGATTGCATTTCCCCTGCCTCCATTTTGCTCCATGCCGAGTTTAAGCAAAAACCAACCAACACGCTCTGTTGCCGTCTTGAGACGCGAATGCTCAATTTGGCGGATTAAGCCTTGGGAACGCATTGACAACCCGCCAATCATATTTAAGGCCAGTTTCTTATTATCCGCCAAACTTTGACGCATAATCGGCGCGGGCATTGATAGAAGCTTTGCATCTTGTACGACTTGTGCCCCCACCAAAGACGGAATATTTAAAAACACAGCGGCATCCATAAGCGAATCGCCAGCAGAAAGCATCTGCAAGACCGCTTCATCGCCCGCATCCGTGCTTTTGTATAACTTTACCCATCCCGCCAAAATTAGATAATACCGGGATAAGGTTTCCCCTTGCATAAACAACAACTTACCTTTTTCATAACTACGAATATCGGCATGGCGCAATAGTGCATTCAAGTCTTTCGCCCCAAGTTTAGAAAACACTGGTAGCATTTGAATAATCGGCATGTGCCGTTCAAGTTGTTGCGGGACTTGCGCCGTGTTATTCTGGTTACTCGCCACAGCATTATAGGGATCCAGGCTTTTAACCAGCCCTGTTTCAGCACTACGCATACGGTCTATTTTTCCCGTTAGCAGCTCGAACCATGTTACAGGCGAAAGTGCCTCAAGTTCCCTCGCCCGATCTTTATCGCCAAGTTTGGCGTGAATGGAATCCAAAAGCTCCATTACATAACCACCCAATTTCTCCTCGACTTCGCGTTGCTGACGTTTTGTGGCTAGAGACATGAAAGCCCGCCTATATGCGGATTGCTCCTCAATAAGCGTAAGCATTCTTTCGGTGAACTCTCTGTTCTTGAAAACCTTTGAGCAAAATCCATGAGCACCCCAAGCCCGTTCGCGACCAGTCCGTTCTTTCCATTGCAAAAAATTGGAATAAGCACTGACCTTAAGCGGATTAACGTCCTGAATATTCAGCGCAATTTCGATGTTAACATCGATAACCGGATAGATAAATTTATAGGTATAAGTATTGATAGCGCTCGCAAATTCTATGGTATTAGTTTGTACGTCCTCACGGTGCGCGAAAAGTAGTTCTTTGCTAACCTTAATCGCATCCAGCTTCTTCGCCCATGTTTTGCTTTGCCTGTCTGGAATGGTATCAATCAAGGCATCAAGCGCACTCATGGTTTGTTCGGTAACAAGATAATGGGCACGCAGTTCATCGCTAAAGATTTCACCCTCGCTATCTACAACCAAAGCAGTATAACCGCGTTCTACCTGTAGCTCATGGGTTAGCTTTCCGAGTGTATCTAAAAGCTGTTCTGTAAGCAGTGTGTGTTCGATGTCAAATTTCATCCTATACCTATATGGTCACTTATTAGTACTTGCCACACCCGACGATAAATAGAGACAATTTGACCTAGGTCAAACTTTACCACGCTTGATTTTGCCATAACGTGGTTGGCTCACCTGAGAGTCGTAATTGTTGTAATGGGGTCGAAAATGGAACTACAGAACAAAGCCACAAGATTATGGGGTGATTTTTTACGCGTAGACAAGATACAAATCAGAACTTTTCATGTAACTTGGTTTACATTCTTTTTGTGTTTCTTTGCTTGGTTCGGCATCGCGCCTTTAATGGCGGTTGTTCGAGAAGAGTTAAACCTAACCAAAGATCAAATTGGCTGGACAATTATTGGTGCCGTATCTGCAACCGTGTTTGCCCGAATACTTATCGGCTATTTTTGTGACCGTTATGGACCAAGATTAACCTATACTTTCTTACTAATTTTCGCCTCTTTCCCTGTGATGGGTATCGGATTAGCCCATGATTTTACCACTTTTTTGATTTTTAGAATACTGATTGGTGTCATTGGTGCTTCATTTGTCATCACCCAATACCATACAATTAACATGTTCGCGCCAAATGTGGTCGGCCAAGCCCAAGCGACCAGTGCTGGCTGGGGTAATCTTGGTGGTGGCGTAACACAATTCGTTATGCCTATGATCTTCTCGGTCTTCGTTGTTGGGTTTGGTGTCAATGAAGCCTTTGGCTGGCGCGCCTCTATGGTGGTAGCTGGTCTGGCAATTTTCATCATGGGCTTTGTGTATTATTTCTTCACACAAGATGCCCCTGAAGGCAGTTACAAGGAATTGCGCGCCCAAGGCAAAATGCCGCCTGCGGGGCAGGCTAAAGGTAACTTTGCAGAAGCCCTTAAGGATTACCGTGTTTGGTTGCTTTTCTTCATATATGCGGCATGTTTTGGTATTGAGTTAACAATCTTAGGCACTCTAGCTCTATATA
>JALSHM010000220.1 GCA_026982235.1 Robiginitomaculum sp.
TTCATAAACGGCGCCGCTGGAGAGTATTTTATATAGCCGTCTTTTATCGTTGCGCCCGGTAATATCCGAGAACTCCTTCGATAAAGCCTGCACAAGTACGGGTTTATAATTGGCATTGAGGAGAGCTTGCGGATCGCGTGTGCCCTCAGGGTCGATAATTTGTTGGGAAAATGTAACATCAAGCGCAATTTTGGTTTGCTGGAAAGCGCCAATGCCGCGATAGAAAATGACGCTAAACATGAAGACCAAGAAGCTCAGTGCTATCAGTATAGCAATACGACCATACCATTTAAACCGCGCTTCTTTGGCGTGGCGGCGCTTCAAATCGGGTGAAGTTGTCAGGACATATTCAGTCATATTGTTTTTTGTACCTATCAACAATTTTCAGTGCGACTACATTAAGCCCCAAAGTCAGAATAAATAAAAGCAGTGCAATCGCGAAAGCGGCCAATGTCTTGGCGCTGTCAAATTCCTGATCCCCTGTCAGTAGGGTTACAATTTGCACCGTCATGGTTGTGACCGCGTCCAGCGGATTGAGGCTCAACTTGGCAGCAAGCCCCGCTGCCATGACCACAATCATGGTCTCGCCGATAGCACGTGATATAGCCAGTAAGAGGGAACCTATAATACCGGGCATTGCGGCAGGCAAAACGACTTTGGTTACGGTCTCAGCCGGAGTTGCCCCCATACCGAGCGACGCATCGCGTAAAGCTTGCGGTACAGCGTTAATCACATCATCAGACAAGGACGATATAAATGGCACCAGCATAATCCCCATAACCAGCCCGGCGGCGAGCGCACTTTCGGATGATATTTCAAAACCCGCCCCCGAGCCAGTGGCGCGAATAATTGGCGCAACAACAAGAGCAGCGAAGAAACCATAAACCACAGTAGGAATGCCAGCTAAAAGCTCCAAAAGCGGCTTTACAACAGATCGGGTCTCACGCCGTGCATATTCAGCTAGGTAGACCGCCGACAATAGTCCGAGGGGTGTTGCTACTATCATAGCAATAAAACTTATTAGCAAAGTGCCCGTAAGCAGAGGGATAACGCCAAAAGCACCGCTTGAGCCAACCTGATCTTTGCGAATGGCCGTTTGCGGTGACCATTCTAGGCCGAATAAAAAATCGGCAATTGGGATTTTTTTAAAGAATAAAAACGCCTCAAAAGCCAGAGACAAAACGATACCGACTGTGGTAAGAATGGCTACTAAGGAGCTTGTAACCAGCACAAACTGGATTGCAAACTCCTTAATTTGCGTACTTCGGCGCGCATGACGAAGTTCTAAGTCAACTGCGGGATCCACCACTATCTCTCTAATCAAGCGTTAGAGGTTCAAGGCCAAGCACACTGGTTTTCCACTTCGTGCGCTCAAGCGCATTCAGGGGGATCAGGCCTTTTTCAGATAAATACCCGTCTGCGCCACTTGCCTTATCGCTCATAAATTCGCCAAGAAATTCTTCAATGCCCGGCACTTTCCCGACATTGGCTTTCTTCACGTAAAAATACAATGAGCGGGAAACCGGATAAGAACCATTGGAAATATTTTCAAATGTCGGCGCTTGTCCATTCACGATACTGCCTTGAACACTATCCGCATTTTGTTCGAGAAAACTGAATCCGAAAATGCCAAATGCCTTTGGGTTGGTGCCTAGTTTTTGCACAATAAGATTATCATTCTCACCCGATTCGATAAATATATCGTCCTCGCGAATGGTGTGGCACAATGACTTATAGGCCGCCTTGTCAGTCTTCTTCATGGCCTTGATCCAGTCAAATGTCTTGCAGCCACCCTCCATGGCCAGCTCTACAAAAGCGTCGCGTGTACCTGAAGTTGGGGGCGGCCCCATGACTTCTATTTTCAAATTAGCCAAGGCCGGGTTAACATCATGCCAGGTTTGGTAAGGGTTTGGCTTTATGCCGCCATTACCGTCCGGCACATTTTTTGCCAGTGCCAGAAAAATATCTTTAAGGCTGAGTTGCATTTGCGGAGACTTACGCGAATTTGCAATAACAATACCGTCATATCCGATTTTCGCTTCTACAATATCAGTAATACCATTCTCGGCACAGCGCTCCACTTCGGACGGTTTTATCCGCCGTGATGCATTGGCAATATCCGGGTAGTTCACCTCAAGCCCGGAGCAAAACAATTTAAGCCCGCCGCCTGAGCCTGTGCTTTCGACAATTGGTGTTTTAAACCCAGTGGTGCGCCCAAAATTTTCTGCAACCGTTGTCGCAAATGGATATACGGTACTTGAGCCAACAATTTTAATCTGGTCACGCATATATGAAGCTTGCTTTATCTCTTGCGTAGAGCTGGAAGTCTTTGGTGTATCTTTGCCACTACAAGCGGCTAGCATTAGCGCGAGTACACTGGCCGTCATAACCTTATTTAACATAATTATCCCTTTCATCATTCTAGCGAAACCGTTTCGCCATTGCTCTCGCAAATTATGAAGGCGGTTTTGATATAAACCGATGAAGGTTATATGACATATATGTGACGGTTCTATGACAAAGGGTGTTTAAGGGGTAGGGTAACACTAATCAAACTACCCACCCCAATCTCACTTTCAATAGAAAGCGTGCCACGATGACGATTTAAAATATGTTTTGTAATCGCAAGGCCAAGCCCGGTACCACCCGTTTCGCGTGAACGGCCTTTATCGACCCGGTAAAATCGTTCGGTCAAGCGTGGCAAATGCTTAGGGGCGATACCTTCGCCTTGATCCCTTATAGTGATTTTTATTATATCTTCGTTCTGAATAACGCCCACCTCAACCGGGGTGTCAGGTTCACTATATTTCAAAGCATTTTCAGTCAAATTTTGAAACACTTCCGTTAATTCATCCAAATCACCTGTTATATATGGCAAGCCATCAGGCGCGTTTAAAACAATACGGCTTTTATATTCAGGTTTACTTTCGTTGAGCACGGCAATAACGCGCCGTATCAACCTCGGAATATCGACTTTACCCTTAGGGGCAACATGCTCTTTGGCTTCAAAT
>JALSHM010000221.1 GCA_026982235.1 Robiginitomaculum sp.
TACCCGCATGAATGACCTCGGAATTGCGCGAGCTTGTCACCATGCCAATGCCGATTTCGGCTTCGACGATGAGGACTTCGTGCCCCGCCAAAGCCAAAGCACGGCCAATAGCGAGGCCGATAACACCAGCTCCGGCTATGACGCAATCGAGCTTGTCCATGACAATTCGCCTAAACTAAACCCTACTCATAAGGGTATTTCGCATTGCCATGTATAGTCGGGTCAAATTGCAAATTGGTACGGTTGATGTTCTCAATCATATCTTTGATGCCGTCTTCCACATTGTACTTAATTTCAAAACCAAGTACGGCGCGAATTTTTGCACATGAGATAGAATAATCACGGCGATCCGCCTCACCAGCGTCCGGAAATTCAACTTTTGCTTCGGGGATGTGCTTCTTGACCAACATGGCGATGTCTTTAATTGGCATATTATTGCCTTCATCACCAACGTGGAAGATTTTGCGATCCCGGGCATAACGCGGCTGGTTTAGTGTGTGAACAAGTGCGCGAGCAACGTCACGAACATGAACCAAGGAACGATACTGATGACCACCACCAAATACGGAGAACCCACCTTCACGCAGGGCTTTGTAAACAAACATATTGGTCACTAAGTCAATGCGCTGACGCGGCGCCCAACCAAACAAAGTCGTTAGGCGCAATGTTGTTGGGTGAAACGCCGCAACTTCCTCAGCCTTTTTCGCGATAATTTCTTCAGCGCGGAGTTTAGCGGCAGCGTAGTATGAAAGTGGGTTGGTCGGTGTTTCTTCGGTCACTTCGTCATACATGCCCTTCACATTTCCATAAACGGAACAAGAAGACGCAAAGATAAGCTCAGGCACACGGTGCAAATCTGGGTCGGTCATGCAATTAACCAAAGTGCTGACGCATTCCACATTACATGTATGATGCGCCTTTAGGTTAATCTTACAGGCCGGGTCGCCAACGATACCACCCAAATGAATAACAGCATCTTGGCCGTCCAACGCGTAAACCAAATCACGAGAAGAGCGCATATCACCTTCGATGATTTTAATCTTATCAGCTACGTGATCAAGACCATGGCGTCCCCATAGGAAAGTATCCATAACGGTAACATCATAGTCACTGTCCAATAGTTCTTCAACTGTCGCCGAGCCAATATAGCCAGCACCGCCAGTTACCAATACGCGTTTTTTCATGAGAATGCCCTTATCTATTTTTGTTTATGAGTCCACTATCTAATTTATGCGATTTCTTTAATGATTTTCACCACATAGTCAATTTCTTCTTGGCTCATATCCGGACGATTTGGCAGTCCGATAACAGAACCCGCAATTTTCTCAACATTTGGCAAATTCATATTGGCGTAGTCAGGCAGGTTTTTGCCCGCATATAGCTTCAATAATGGCGACGCCGTATTTCCACTGAGAATCGGTTGTTTATAGAGTGGCTCCACATAACGGTTACGGGTTTCAATGCCTTTCTCGCGTAAGAAAGGTATCAGTTCCTGGGTCGTCATGCCCAGTTTTTCTTCATCGATAAGGATATGTAGCCAGAAATAGGTGTGTTTCACATGGTCTGGCACTTGTGGGATAGTGAGCCACGGCACATCCGCAATACGTTCCATAATCTCATGGGTTACGCTAATACGGCGTTTATTGAGACCCTCTAGGCGCTCTAATTGTGCCAAACCAATAGCCGCACTAATTTCGGTCATACGCCCATTATAGCCAAGAATACCGTGGTCATGGCGCCCCGTCATACCGTGGGAGCGGAAACTGCGTAGGAAGTCTGCTTTGTCGCCGTCGTTTAAGGTGACAATACCGCCCTCACCCGTGGTCATTTGTTTTGTGGCGAAGAACGAAAACGCGCCCATATCACCGATCGAGCCAGCAGTTTTGCCATTATATTTAGTGCCGTGGGACTGGGCGCAATCTTCAATCACATAAAGCCCATTTTCCTTAGCGAATTTGTTAATCGGTTCCATATCAGCGCTGTGCCCAAAATAATGAACCGGAATAATGCCTTTCGTGCGCGGGGTAAGCGCACGTTCGAGATCAGACGCGTCCAGAGAGAAATTATCAAAAGTAATGTCTGCAAATACTGGAACACCACCTTGGTGGATAACGGCTGTGGCCGTCGAAAAAAATGTCAAAGCCGGAACAATAACCTCATCGCCTGGCTGGAGATCCATAGCTGCCAATGCTGCCTGAATAGCAAATGTACCATTACTGACGGCAACGGCGTGTTCAACCCCGATAAAATCAGCAAATTTCTTCTCAAATTCTTCCACCCGTGGCCCGGACATATAACGCCCAGAACGTAGAACATCCGCTACACCATTGATTTCTTCGTCACCGATAAACGGCGAAGCAACTTTTACATACATCTTGATACCTTTATTCGCGTATTGGCCTTTTCACAGGCGCAGAATCAGTGAAATGAAAATCTGCATGCCCCTAATAATATACTAGCTCTTTAAGTCTATTCCGCTTTACAGGTCAACTGTAAATTCTTGTTACAATTCACCCGAACTGGCTTGCAAAATTCTATCATATTGTGTGGCGGCAATTTTAGCGACCGCTTGTGGGGCATGATGTTTTTTTGCCCATTTCCGACCCTCAGCACCAAGATCAGCCCATTGTTCGGGACTATCCAGTAAATTTTCCAACGCCGCTTTCAATGTATCCCGTTCAACATTAACAATCGGACTATCCTTAATCTCAGCATAGTTTTTCTGCCCAATCACCGGTTTCCCACACAACATAGCTTCAATACCTGTATTGCCATATGCCCCCATAACGATTTGATCAACGACCAAATCCACCTGCCGCAAGACGGACGGTATATAATGGTTAGGAATAGGATAGGCACCATTCGCACTTTCTGTGCCGAAATAATCTTTAAAGCCATTTATATCTGGGAAAAACTCTCCGACATTATCCGGTGTCACAATGTCAATATTCCGACCACTGTCTTTCAATTCTTCTAGTGTAGCTAAAATATGTTCCATACC
>JALSHM010000222.1 GCA_026982235.1 Robiginitomaculum sp.
CCAGTGGCTTCGTCGTCCACAATCTCCACATCCCGATATTCAAGATTATTAGCTTCGTCAGGCCGCATACCAGTGTTAGCCATAAACAGAATATAATCGTGTAACTGTTCAGCCGCCCACTGCCAAGATTGACCTTGTGCAATTTTTACTTTTTCACGAGTGGCGGTGTACAGACGTTTATAATCTTCGTGAGAAAACCATGCCCGCCGAGTTACTTTTGTTGATTTTTTAAAAGGTTCTGAAAAATCTGGCAGGTGGTCAATCCAACCATGACGCAATGCCGTTTTCATAACTTGTCGTAAAACGACAATTTCTTGGTGTATGGTGCTTCGAGCAGGGGTAGGTTGGTGTTGCCGCCGCTTAATACGGTAAGCTTGAATGTCACCAGAAGTGACCTTCTTAATACCCATATGCCCAAAAAAAGGATTGAGGTGTAAACGGACACGGCGGTGGTGACCCTCCACATAAGCAGGGTGCCTATCTTCTGCTATAAGGGTCACATATTCTTCCATAAACTGTTTAGCTACGGTCTTGAAATTTTTGCCCGTGTTCAGGTCGCCTGATTGTTGCTTGCCCCGTAAGGTCAAATACCAATCTTCGGCAAATTGCTTGGCAAGACTAAGGCTTTCTTCTTTGGTGCTTTGTCTGCGGTTCTTGCCTTCAAGATATGTAGCACATTGCCAAAGTTTACTGTTTTCACGTTTATAGACGTGAACCTTGCCGCCCAATATCGAATGTTTTTCCATTATCTAACCCAATCATATTTCAGTGTGTAAAACTGTGTAACGAATGTGTAAGAGATATAGACGGGAATGACTAAAATGTCAATCACGGTAACTTATTGATATTATTGACTTAAATGGTGGTGGGAGAGAGACTTGAACTCTCGACCTCAGGATTATGAGTCCTGCGCTCTAACCAGCTGAGCTACCCCACCAAATAATTAGATATATCTGCCTAATCTTAGCAGGCGCGTCCTATAGGCTAAATATCTTGCCCTGCCAAGAGCCAAATTCAGCCTAGAATAAGAAATTTATCAACAGTTTATTTGTATCGATCTAGCGTCTGCGTGGCCGGGCGGGGCGGCGCTCTTGTTGGGCAGGAGGTATTTGTCCGTACCGTGGGTCATATATAGCTTGCGACTGTACAGGTTGTTGTTGGACACCGACTTGGGGATAACCCGCTTGTGGGTAAGGGTTTGGTGCGCCGTAAGGCATTTGCGGCTGGATGGTTTGATTTTGCGGATAAGCTTGGGGCGGCATTTGCTGCGCGGCGCGCTGCCTGGCTTGCATTTGTGCGCGGTAGGCCATTTGCTGGCGCTGGTTTTGAGCTATAGTCGTTTTTGGGGTGTTGTTTTGAGATATTCTCCCAAGCACATCTTGCGGGGTCATGCTTTGTTTGATTTGACTTTGGGGTGGTTGAGATTGTGGTGTTGTGGATCTTTGCATCTGCATTTGCGGGCGACCCGCTTGCGCTGGGCGCACATTCTTGGCGGATGATTGACGTGCCATGGCTAGGGCTGCTTCACGAGACGTTTTTGGCCCGCCACTATATTGAGACAAATCACTGACCATATTCAACCGTGCCTTGGGAAGTGGTTGACGGGCATAATTGCCCTGCTGTGCTGGGCGGGCTGGTGCCATATGTGCTGGAGGCTGATAAGTATTGGGCGTATTCGGCTTTGGTGCGCCGTAAATTCTTGGCTTGGACGGATTTGGTGCATATGTTTTTGGTGCAGATTGCGGTGCAGAATGTTTTGGTGAACCTATGGGTTTTTGCACATTGGTCATAGGGGTGGCTGCGCCGCGTAAAGTACGGATATAGGACATATTTTGAGACGCAGCTTGCGCATCTAAATCTCGGCTCGCCCATTTTTCGGCTTCTTCAAATTTGTTTTGCAGTCCAAGCACTAAGGACAGATTTTGCCGCACCGCCTCACTCGCGCCAGGCATATTGGCAGCACGCCTCAGCCAGATTTCTGCGGTTTTAGGATCGCCTTCAAGGGCATATGACAAACCGACATTCGCAATAATGCCCGGATCATTGGGGGCAATCGCCAGTCCGCGCGCATATTGCTGCCGGGCCTCAGCATATTGTTCAAACTGATCCAACGCTGCGCCTTTAAGCGACCAGAGCCGTGCCATATTTGGCCTTTGCGCCAAAGCGCTGTCAATAATTGAGAGGGCTTTTTTCGGATTATTGTCTGCAAGCTGTGCTGCGGCCAGCTCGGCCATAAGCTCAACATCACGCGGATATAAGGCGCGGGTGGTTTGCGCAACTTCAATGGATTTTTTCGGATTGCCAAGTCGGCGCAAAGTACTCGCGAGATTTATGGCGGCTTCCAGATCTGCTGGATTAAGGTCATATTCCCGCGACCAAAATGCGGCTTGTGCAAATAAGTCCTGGGTTAAAATCGCCGCCCGCTCATCGGCGGAACGCGGTGTGTAATTTGATGTGTTTAAGTCTTGTACGGTCTGTTGCTCTATTGGACTATATCCACCCGGCAAGCTGGCGAGGCCACAGCCTGTTAGGATGCTAAGCGCTACACCCGCCATCAAGAATTTTGTGATGTTTGAATTGATCATTGTTAGCCTCAATAGATTGAAATTATATTTGGCGTTAACTTTTGTTGCTTTGCGTCAAGATTTGGTTAACAAAAGTAAAAGAACACAGTTAATTTTTGTTAAAGGACGCTAAGTTGACATATTTTATTAAACAGGCTGATCTGGGCGCGGGGCAAACGGTCACCCCAATACATATTTGTAGGCCGGACGACACAAAAAATGTCCTTGCCGGGCTAAGTCCCGCACAACAAACCTATGCCAAAGCCCATAAATTCACTGGCAGTTCCGGACAAGCCGTATTGGTGCCGGACGATTCGGGTAATGTCGCATTGGTGTTATTTGGTGCGGGCGCGGTGTCTGATGGGTATGGGGATAGTGCTTTGCAAGCCGGAACTTTGGCAGATAAATTAAGCCCTGGGCTTTATGAAATAGCA
>JALSHM010000223.1 GCA_026982235.1 Robiginitomaculum sp.
GGTTTATCTGTTCGGGCATATGGTACCGCTCTCTATGTTCACGCCCATAGAATGGGGCATGAGCGCCACCCTCATCGCCGCTACGGTCGCATTTTATATCTGGCTTCGGCCATCCCTACCCAGAGACATGAAAATCCCGGTCGCCGCCTATTCACTTATCATCACTATTATGGGCATAACCGCCCTCACCACCACCCTGGCCTCAATATTCGTCCCCGTCGGCGCCCTATTATTCATAGCCTCCGACGTGGTGCTCGCGACCGAGCGCTTCAAATTCAAATTCCCACTGGATAAACAAATAAATTGGGCACTCTATGCCAGCGGGCAGATATTGCTGGCGATTGGGGTTGTTGCTACATCAGGCGTCACACAGAACTATTACTAAAATCTGTCATCCCGGGCTTGACCCGGGACCTCGTACTTCAGCCTAAAATATGAGGTCCCGGCTCTGCACCGCAAGAGCGGCTTGGCCGGGATGACAAAGGGTTTTGGTTAGTCGAATGTTCGTTTAGTCTCTTCTAAAGATTTCGCTGCTCTTTTTCGTGCGCGGATTCTGTATGGTAATTCAGCAGCAAGAAAACAAAAATGTCCAACCCGCCCCATCTAAAGCGTCACCAATTCTTCTGCCAAAGTTGGATGCACGGCGCATGTTGCGTCGAAATCGGCTTTGGTTAGTCTGGCTTTGACCGCTATTGCGGCGGCTTGAATGATTTCTCCGGCGTAATCGCCAACAATATGCAGGCCGACGACGCGTTGTTTTTTGCCGGCCGTAATCAGCTTCATAAAGCATCTATGCTCACTGCCCGAGAGCAGGTTTTTCATGGGACGGAAATCTGTGGTGTAGATTTTGACGTCCTTATGCTTGGCGCGGGCTTGTTCTTCGCTCAGACCAACAGTACCAACAGGGGGCTGGGTGAACACGGCACTGGCTATGTCGGTGCGGTCATAAGCAGTCGGGTTATTTTTGAACATAGTTTCCACAAAGGCCATGCCTTCGCGGATGGCAACGGGGGTTAAATTAACCCGATCCGTGACATCCCCCACGGCATAAATATTGGCCTTATTGGTCTTAGAAAATTCGTTGACAATCACAGCACCTTTAGAATCTAGTTTAACGCCCGCTTTTTCCAACCCAAGACCATATGTATGGGGAACCCGCCCTGTGGCCATCATAACCATATCTGTTGCGACCTGGAAACCATCTTCAAATGTGACTTTAAGACCACCACCTATCTTCTTGATAGATATAGGGCTTTGCCCATATTTTACGTCTATACCGTTCAAGCGTTGCCCTTTGTCTACGGCTTGGCGCACATCTTCATCAAAGCCCCGTAGCACGCAGTGCCCCCGATAAACTTGTGTTGTCTTCACACCAAGTCCAGCAAATATTCCGGCAAATTCACAAGCAATATAGCCCCCACCTATGACCATGATGCGCTCTGGCAACGCGTCCAAAACAAAGGCTTCATCAGAGGTAATCACATGCTGGCCACCGGGAATGTCCGGCGACCATGGCCGCCCGCCCGTGGCGATTAAAATCGTTTTTGCGGTAATTTCCCGCCCAGAGCTTGTCAGGCGAAGCGTATGGGCGTCAACAAATTCCGCCCGTTCTTTGAACAAATCCGCCCCGTTTTTCTCCAAGATATTTTCGTAAATATTGGACAAACGTGAAACCTCGATCTGAATTTCGTCGCGCAAAGTCGCCCAGTCAAATTGCGCCCCTTTCACCGTCCAGCCATAGCCGGAGCTTTCTTTAATGGCTTTGCCAAATTCCGCGCCGTAGACCAAATATTTTTTGGGCACACAGCCGCGTATGACGCATGTCCCGCCCGGCCTATGTTCTTCGGCTACGGCAACTTTCTTGCCCAGAGATGCCGCTAACCGCGCCGCCCGAACGCCGCCGGAACCCGCCCCGATGACAAACAAATCATAATCATATTTACTCACGCACAATCTCCATAACCTTGGCCATATCTTTCTCACCTATAATGATTGTATCAGCGAGATTGATAAACAATCCGTGTTCCATGACACCGGGGATGGAATTTAACAGGCCAGAGAGCAGAATTGGGTCTTCGATTTTCTTACAAGCACAATCAATAATATAATTACCGCCATCCGTCACCAAAGGTTTTTTACCACGTTTAATCGGGCGTAAAATGGTCTCGGCGTCCTTGATACCCGCCTGATCCAGCGCCGTATAAATACGCTCAACGGTCAAGCCCATAGCGAAGGGGTCAACCTCAACAGGGAGCGGGAATTTACCCAATGTCTTGACCATTTTGGAAGCGTCGACAATCACCGCCATATGTTCGGAAACATCGGCGATAATTTTCTCGCGCAACAGACACGCCCCGCCGCCTTTTATCATCTGGAATTGTTCGTCAATTTCGTCCGCCCCGTCTATGGTCAGGTGAATGCGGTCAACCTTGTCCGGGTCAACCAAAGGCACACCATGTTCCTTGGCACAGGCCGCCGTGCCCGCAGATGTCGGCACGCCAGTGACCTTCATGCCCTGGCGCACTTGTGACCCCAAAAGTTCAATAAAAATCTCGGCGGTAGAGCCTGAGCCAAGCCCCAAAACCATACCATCTTCCACCATACCCAGCGCAGCTATGGCCGCATTTTTCTTTGCAATGTTCATGAGTTTTCCCTCTTTGCTTTTCTCTTTGCTTTTCTCTTTTCTTGGGCGGCGCGGTAACGCTTGGCCCAGCCTTCTTTATTGGCTTGTTTGGCGCGTCCCAAGGCAAGGGCATCGTCGGGCACGTCTTCGGTGATGACACCACCACTGCCTAAATATGCGCCAGAGCCAATCGTTATAGGCGCAACAAGGGACGAATTTGTGCCTATAAAAGCCCCGTCGCCGATAATGGTTTTATGCTTGGCATAGCCATCATAATTACAGGTAATTGTGCCAGCACCCACATTGACGCCCTCGCCGACGTCCGCATCACCTATATAGCTTAGATGAT
>JALSHM010000224.1 GCA_026982235.1 Robiginitomaculum sp.
GATCTGGATAAGCTACAGGCGTTCATGGAAGAAAATGCGGCGAATGTGCCGTGTGTCATGATTACTGTCACTAATAATGCAGGCGGCGGGCAACCTGTATCCCTCGCTAATATCAAGGGCGCCGCCAAGATTGCGCGCGACTTTGGTAAGCCGTTCATCATTGACGGCTGCCGTTTTGCTGAGAATGCATGGTTCATTAAAATGCGCGAAGATGGGCAGGGCGCCCGCTCTATTCCGGATATCGTCCGGGATATGTTTGCAGATGCTGACGGTATGACTATGTCGGCCAAGAAGGACGCCATCGTCAACATTGGCGGCTGGCTGGCCCTGAATGATGACGAGCTAGCGGACAAAGCCCGTATGCGCCTCATCATGACAGAGGGCTTCCCGACTTACGGCGGCTTGGCCGGACGTGACCTTGAAGCCATAGCCCAGGGTCTGAAGGAAGTGGTCAATGAAGACTATCTGCGCTACCGAGTGCGCACCAATGCATATATCGTCGAACGCCTGGATGAAATGGGTATTCCCGTGGTCAAGCCCGCAGGCGGCCATGCCGTTTTCATCGACGCCCGCGCATGGCTGCCCCACATCCCGCCTTTGGAATACCCCGGCCAAGCAGTCGCTTGCGCCCTATACGAAGTCGGCGGCATCCGTGCCTGCGAAATCGGCACAGTAATGTTTGGCCGCCAACCAGACGGCACAGAAACCCCTGCGCAATTAGACTTGGTGCGCCTTGCCATGCCACGTAGAGTATATACGCAAGCCCACGCAGATTATATCGTAGAAGTCTGCGAAGAAATCGCCAAAACGAGTGGTGATTTGCGCGGCTACCGGATTGTGGACGAACCACCTGCTCTTAGGCACTTTACGGCTAAGTTTGCGGATTTGTAGTGGTTAATGTGGGGAAAAAGTTATTTGCAATTTTTACAATGCTCTTTAAAGGTTAATTAGATAATTTAGCCGATTCTCGGCTTGGTGAGGACAATGCTTAAAGAATATACCAATGCACCCGTTCAGGAAGTTACCATGGCTGTGCATTTTGAACCTGTTATGGGCTTAAACACTATCGGTTTAATCGAGCGGTGTTTGGCGATGAAAGGTATGCTTGGTGAATTTGATTTGCAAGAAACGCCTTATAGTCCTACTCACCTTGAATCTGTAGGGCGAAAATTGCCAACCCAGCACTTTAAAATAAGCGATGGAGTGCCAGAGTTGGGATGCCGCTTAACTTCCATTGAAAAAACGGAATCTATACATATTCAAAATAATAGGTTCTCAGTTACTTGGGTGCGACAGGCAGATGGTCAATACCCAAGATATGATACTTTGAAACCTGCTTTTTTTGAAAAACTCAATATTTTCACTGAAGGAGAAGGCTTGAGTAAACTTAATCTGGTAATTAACCAATGTGGAATTCAATATGTAAATCAGGTTGCAGATGATGATTCGTCAGGGTTTTCTATGTTTAACTTTATTGACCTTGGGCACTTTAACCAACATGAAGGGTTGAGTTTTTCGACAACCCAGAGATTAGAAGAACGTGGTGAGGTGGGTAGGTTGTATATGGAAGCTAATACTGTTTTCTCATTTGAAGCAGATGAGAAAGGGCAAGTGAATGAGAAGCGTTTATTGCAAATGAAGTTAACATTTAGGGGGGCACCTAAAGATAATGTGGGTACTTTTTTGGATCGTGGACATGAGGCGATCGTATTAACTTTTGCACAAAGTTTGAGTGAAAGTGGACGAAACTTGTTTAAGGAGATTGAACGTGCAAAATGATAATATATTAAATGGCTTTGTATATGAAAATATTCCGTCATATGGTCTGGTAGGTCGCCCCACACACTCATATCGAACTATTGTACATGGTCGCGTAAGCGGTTGGGATAACTACCTTAAAAATGAACTCAATAGGTTATGTAGTTTGCCTGATGGTTGGGATGGTTATGATAGCCCCGCTGTGAAGTTTGAAAACGCCGAGTGTGCGCTACATTTATTATCAAGCATTAAACAAATTAGTGATAATAGCGGAGTGGATTTAAGAAAAGTCATACCTGATGCTCCATACCTTGTCCCAGTTTCTGGTGGTGCATTGCAAGCAGAATGGCATTTAGACGGATATTTTGTAGAGTTGTTCTTTGACGGCGCATTACCGGTAACGGCCAGTTTTTATACTGATGACGACGATATTTATGAGGAGTTTTCATTTGATTGTGGCGGTGCACAGATTGACACATCTCTTTTGATTCAATGGTTTAAACGTATTTACGATTTGCAAAATGTTGAACAAGAAGCCGCGTGACAATAATGGCATAACCATTCCGCATGACCATGAGGGAATCGCGAACGATAATTCTCTGATCAGGGGAATTGCTCGGGCACACATTGTTAACGCCCGGGTTTCAAGTGCAGCATTTAAAAGTTCCTCAGACCCCTACAAAGGTATGAGCGTTGATTTGAGACAAATTAGTGATGCTCGTAACTATAATACTGGAAATTATGTTGGCGCAGTGAAACTTTTTGCTGCAATTCCTAGAGAGAGGGAACTGTTAGTTGGATATGACCCGCTGCCACAAAATGATGCCCATGGTCAAATATGGAGGTATGATGGCACGGTAAAAAATATATCAGGAGGTCAAGCAAAATTTATGAAACGTAATAGCAAATGGCATGTGGAAATCAAAGATGTTGCTCTGTCTTAGTATTTCGCCGTAACCTACATTGAGTGACTTATGGAAGCTATTTCTTCCCAAACCGCCCCTTCAAAAACAGTCCGCCGAGTACCGCTACAACCAGCCCAACCGCGACTATCGGTAAATAGACTTTAATTTGTTCGCCGGCCAATTCACCTAACAAATGGAAGGACAGGAAAAACATGCTGACATACAAGAAACCCGAGAACGCAATTGAGAGCCAATATTTGTAATAGGGGACGCCGAAAAACCCTGTGGCTATATAGGTGGGGAT
>JALSHM010000225.1 GCA_026982235.1 Robiginitomaculum sp.
GTTGTCGGCTGTATTTCGGGTTTTGTATCCTTGGGTATCGGGACGCTAATCGGGCAATCTTATGGGGGCACGGTGCTACCACTCCTCGGCGGTTTTGCCATATTGGCACCGATTTCTTTATTGGTAATGAATTGGGCTGATGATGAAAAGTAAGGATAGTCGTGTTCACCGTACCCGTAAACCAGTACCGGGCGGGACTATGGCTGGGGTGCATTATGGGCCGCGCTCTGAACCCGTTAGATTGGTGTTCTTGCATGCTAACGGATTTAACGCTCTCACCTACCGAAGCTTGCTCGCACCGTTAGGTGTCCATGTTTTGGCGCTGGATTTGCGTGGACACGGGCGGACGGATTTGCCCATTGATGATGAACGGCATGCCCGGCACACACATTATGCTAGGGACGTGGCGGCATATTTACAAGCGCATATCGATGGTTCCGTGGTATTGGCTGGACATTCTTTGGGGGCAAATACGGCAATTATAGCTGCCGGAATGGCATCTGAGAAAATTGCGAAAGTTTTGACATTTGATCCAATCATTTTGCCATTATCTGCGCGGGCTATCATGGTGACCCGACTTGGGCGAAAATTTTTGATGAATAACTATCCCTTTGCACGAAATGCTGGCCGCCGACGGGATCAATTCTCTACACATAATGCCGTATTTAAACGCTATCACGGACGCGGCCCGTTTAAACATTTTCCAGCGGATGTTCTTAGGGACTATATCCAGGACGGTTTTGTAGATTATGCAGATGGAGTTCGCTTGGCATGCCGCCCAATATGGGAACAATTGACCTATGTAAGCCAAGCGCAAAACATGAAACGGCGCATTGCAAATTTACCGGCAGGTTCGCATATTTTGATTACGGATTTTGTCAAACAAAACGAGGGCTGGATGGAAAAGGCAAAGCGGAAAAACCTAGGTTTGCGCATTGATTACTATCCAAAAAAAGATCATTTTTTCCCGGTCACCGAACAAGATATGTGCCGCACCGCTTTAAAGGGGGTTTTAGAGCTTTAGGGCTCTAGGTCGTCTACTATACCGGATTTAAGTATGGCCAAGGCGTCGTCGTCTATCTTAACCAGCCGCCTAGTTTTTAAGTTAAATCGGCAGCCGGATCCGACAAAACTTGTCCAGCATTGGCCACTGACCGGGTCTAAAATCCAGTGGCATATTTCGCGCGTATGGGTATTAGCACTGCGCAGACCAGAGCGTATTTCATACAGATCGCCCGCTTTTGGTCGCACTTTATGCCGCGCACAGGCCTCTAAGAGTGCGCCGCTTAAACCGTCGTCAGAGGCAAAATCTAAATCCGGCCATGCGGTTTTGAGGTGCTGGGTAGAGTTGGAGACCCGCCCAATAATGGCGGTGGGTAAGACATGGCCGAACACATCACATTCGGACGATCTGAATACGCCGCGCCCAATGGCTTGCAAGCCAAGTATATCAGCATCGTCCATAGTTGGTAATCCTGCTGGTTCGTTCGGATCAATATTACGCGGCTTTGCTACATTGGGTATATCAACAATATGCTGCGTAGCTAATTTTCTCGTGCGTTTTGACCAGCCGAATCTGATCCCAGTACGTACTGCAATATGGGAGAGAGTTTCGACAATGGTCGCGGAGAGCGCGTCTTCATTGCCAGTAACCATATGTACTAAGGTAATATCGGTTTCACCGAGTGCAATCACGCCACTTTTTACAGCCATGCCATGGCCGGGACGAACTTCCTTAATATATTTTATGTGCTGTTTGGTCGGGACTATCGTGCTGAGGGACGAGGTTTTATAAATATGTGGTAGGCCGAGTGTATGGGCAAAGCGGGCACGAGCTTCATGGACGCGGTCAAAATAATAGCGCATATTCATATGACCAAGCTCGTCAGCTTCCCATGCCAAAGCTTCGCCGCGCCATGTTTCAATAAGGTTAGCCATGTCTAGTAATTACGCTGCGCAGTTTTTGCAAATGCCGTAATGCTCGATGACGGAGCGGCGAATATCAAACCCGTCCGGCACGCAGTCTATATGGTCATTGGCTGAGCGCTCTTCTAAATTTTCACAGGTTTCACAGATAAAAAACTCGGCGATATGCCGACCTTGAGAATGGTCACAGGCTATATAGGCATTTAAGGCTTCTACGCGGTGAATCAAGCCAAGCCCGGATAAAAAATCCAGCGCCCGGTAAACTGTTGGCGGTTTTGGAGAACCAAATTCTGGGCGTAATTGATCCAGCAAATCATAGGCTTTGACAGGGCCAGTGCTGCGCGCGATTAGGTTAAAGACATGTTCACGTAATTTAGTGAAGCGCCGCCCCTGCTCATCGCAAACTTGCCGGGCAGTCGCCAAAAGTTGCTCTGGCGTTTTGTGTTCGTGTTCGTGCTTACATGCTGTCATAATATCCTCGAATTTGTGTAATTATAACATAAAATTTTTGGAATGCACCTGTGAATTTAGCCTTATCTAAAATATAGTACACTATAACACTATACTATGTAAGTTAGATGACAAGGCAGACCCCACCTGCGACCTTTTCTATTGAAGCAAGGATTAAAATAAGGTACTAATCTACCCCGATTTGCAATATAAAAATTAAATTATATGTGGCACTTCCGAAGCCTGTTGCCAGTTAGAAAGACGCATGATGATGAACAAATCAGTCAATCAAATTCTCATTGTTGGTGGCGGCACAGCTGGCTGGATGGCTGCTGCATACCTTGCGCGACAATTGAGTTCGGGCCTGCCCAATGGGGTAAAAATCACGCTTGTTGAATCCAGTGATATTCCCGTCATCGGAGTTGGCGAGGGTACATTCCCTTCAATACGTACAACTCTCGGCCTTATTGGTATTGATGAGGTCGAATTTATTCGAAAATGTGATGCCACTTTCAAACAAGGTATAAAGTTCACCAATTGGGTTTCAGATCCGGCGACGGCAGGGGAGCATTTTTACT
>JALSHM010000226.1 GCA_026982235.1 Robiginitomaculum sp.
TCCCTCACCACGGTTTTGACCCGCGACATAAATGCAGCATCAATAATATAGGGGGCGCGGTGGGCGGTATGGGCGTCCCAGCGAATGGGAATGCGCACCGTATCAAAGCCTGCGGCGGCCACAATACGTAAATCCTGGGCGGTAATCCGGTAACCCCAATCACCTTCATTGGGGGCTTCGAGAGCATTGCCCATATTCATACAGCGGCGCACTTTGAACGGTGTGGCCCGTGCGGGTTTGTTCGGTCGTGTGTTATTGGCTATTTGCGTGGTCTGTTGCGGTGCTATGGGTGCAATAGTCGGCTGCTGGCGAACCGGATCGCCTGCTTTTATTTGTAAAATCTGTGTTGCGTTCTTCTTTGTCTCTAATTGTACAACCTCTTCAGGTGGGTGTTCTTCGATTATGGCCGTTTCCGTGCGCTCACAAGCGCTTAGCCCCGCAAGGCTCATAAGGACGGCAATATAACAAACAGGTTTCATTTTTAATCCAAATATTATATATACGCACAGAGTACGTAGCGGGTGTAGAAAAAGCGCAACGCCTAAATGCCATACCTTGTCATTCTACATAATAGTCTTGAATGCGCGGTTAAGACTTGCATATTTATTTTGCGGAATTAAAGCCATTACTATGAAAAATATCAGAAAATTACTCTTGTCACCCAGTGGCCGTATTGCCCGCATTCCATTTATCATTGGGGTGGTTGTGTTAATCGCCTTGTATATGGTTCAGCATTATATCTATCCCCATCTGGGCAATGGGCTGACCAGTTTTTTTGTGCCCATGGTGTTTTTCTTTTTCAACCTGCATATAATTTTTTGCATTAGCGGTAAACGCTTGCACGATTTGGGTCGGACAACATGGCCACTTTTTGGCATGTTTGCCCTTTTGTTTATGACCATGATGATTGTTGGTTTGAAGTTTGGTATGCTGGAATATTTCGAATCTGTTTCCAAGTTGATGAGCGACCCAGTCCTGCAAGCTGACCCGGAAGCCATGCGCGCTGCCGTGCAACCTCTAGAGCAAGCTTATCAGCAAAACATGCAGGCAAATATGCATAAAATAGGGCCTTTATTGACACTTGTACCACTGGCATTTGCTATCTGGCTTGCGACTGCACCCGGTCAAAAGGGCGATAACCGCTATGGCCCCAATCCTGAGCCGAACAAGTAAATCTAGTTTTTTCTTGCAAAAACGCTTGTTTGCGGCTTTTATGGCTATACATTCTAACTAAATATACACTAAGCTACAGATTCTTGGGAGGAAAACATGGGCAATTTACTATTTTCACCAAATGGGCGTATTAGCTCGTCCGAGTTTATGCGCGGCGCAACTATTTTAATTATTATTGCGGCGGTTTTGGCAATACTGCCAATGATCAGCTATAAAATCGGATCGATATTAGGGGTTTTGGGACTAGTCATGATTTGGTGTTGGATTGTCTTGTGGATTAAACGCTTTAGAGACGGCGGCAAATCAGGTTGGATGAGTTTGGTGCCTATCGCGGTTTTTATTGTTGCTAGTATGATTGTGGGATCTGTGATGAGCTCTATGTTTGCAGGCGATATGGCCAATGAAATGGCAGAAGCTATAGAAAGCGCTGGAGAAGCAGGCGATCTTGGCGCTATGTTTAAAATGATGGGACAAATGGGCGAAGCTGCAGCCAAGAAGACAGCTATCCCGAACGCAATATCTGGGGCTATTGTTAGCTATGTAATTGCTTATGTCGGCAATATGATGATTAAAAGCACTGACTAGACTGTCGTCACTTAGGGTTAGGATATATTTTCTAACCCTAACTTAATGCAAACCCGCTTCGGACAAATTCGGGGTGGGTCTTTCTTGGCATGGCTACGAAACATAAGCGAGGAAACAAAGGTAAACTACTATTTCTACCAGAAGAAGCGATAAAGTCCGTTGAATTTATCGAGTGGATTTATCAGGGAGCGCCTTAGGCAAGGCATGTTTGCGGTTTTATCCATGGGCGGTGATGTACATAGACACTAGGGTTGAGGCGCATAAATAGAGCCAAAAATCCTTTCAAAATTCAGTTTAAGCGCCGCTTCTACATCGGCACGGGTCGCGTCAATACCGAGCGCGTATAGGCTGGTCACACCGTGCTTGCGAATGCCGCACGGAACAATGCCATCGAAATGTGAAAGCTCAGGATTGATATTGATCGAGATACCGTGATAGCTGACCCAGCGGCGAATGCGTACCCCGATGGCGGCTATTTTGCATTCGCGCCCGTCCGGCATATCTACCCAAACTCCGATACGTCCGGAGCGCCTGTCTGCTACCACTCCAAAATCTGCCAGCGTGTCAATGACCAGCTGCTCAAGAGCAGCCACAAATGCCCGCACATCCCGCCCGCGCTTTTTAAGATCAAGCATGAAATACCCAACTAATTGCCCTGGTCCGTGATAGGTATATTGGCCACCGCGCCCGGTCTTAAATACTGGAAAACGGTCGGGATCGATAAGGTCGGCCACGTCAGCCGAAGTTCCCGCCGTATATAAAGGCGGATGTTCAAGTATCCAGACCATTTCGGAAGCATTATCACCCGCAATTTCCGCCACCCGTATTTCCATGGCGGACACTGCATCAAGATATAGAACCGGCGTAACGTTACTTTGCCACAAAACGGGAGAGGAGGCGACAATGGAGGCGGGTTTCTTCATGTACTGCAAATGGCGTGTTTCGCAAACTAAATCAAGTCACCTCTGATATTTCCCTTTGCATTCGGCCAATATTTTGCTAAGCCCGCGCTTCCTCAATGTGCGGCCGTGGCGGAATTGGTAGACGCGCAGCGTTGAGGTCGCTGTGGGGTAAAACCCGTGGAAGTTCGAGTCTTCTCGGCCGCACCAAGTCACTCCGGAATCAGGAGTGCAAGTCATTGAAATTACTTAATTTATCACCCGGAACATCACACCGGCCGGTAATTTCTGCCGA
>JALSHM010000227.1 GCA_026982235.1 Robiginitomaculum sp.
GCGTGTCACCAGAATTACGGCCAAACCAAGCCAATATAGATACGCCAAGAAACATAATCGCGGCACGCCTTGATATAAAATATGAAGCATCATTTCCTGTGACACTGAACAACCAAAAAATAAATTGGGGAGTGAACGCCAGTAAAACCGAAAGCGATAGGGCTAAAATAGCTGCGGCACTACTAAGGATTTTATAGTTTGGCATGTGGTTCTCCAAGTCTTGTGGTGGTGTGTACATTGATGATTATATACAAGTAGAATAACGCACGCAGTAGCTGGTACCTTATTTCGCCGACACGCCGCCGTCCACTATGATGTCTGTGCCTGTTATGAATCTGGCTTCGTCCGAGGCCAAGTATAGAACGGCGTAGGCTATGTCTTTTGGTTGGCCGAATATGCGTAGGGGGATGGATTTTTTTATGTGCTCGGCCATGATGGCCGGGTCGGTTTTCTTGCCGCTGATTGAACCTTCCAGAGCTTCTTGGCCCATAGGGGTTTCGATAAAGCCTGGCAGGACGCTGTTACAGCGGATTTTATAGCCTTTGCGAGCGCAATAAAGAGCGACTGATTTGCTAAACTGGCGCACGGCGGCTTTGCCCGCACCGTAAGGCGCGAAATCCGGTGTGGCCATATTGGCGGCGAGGGACGAAATATTGACAATGGCTCCGCTGCCGTTTTCTTTCATCATAGAGATGGCAGCGCGGCACCCGAGCACCACACCGTCCAAATTAACGCGGTTGGTTTTGTCCCATGTTTCAAGGCTGGCAAATTCCGGGTCTTGGGGTGCGGGCGGGCCGCTAGTGCCTGCATTATTGACCAAAATCTCGAGACGGCCATGCTTGGCCATAACCGCTTCTTTAACATGATCCCAATCGGCTTCACTGCTAACATCGTGTTGGAAATCTAGCGTCTCTGCACCCAATTCTTGTGCCGCCGTCTGTGCCGCGTCGCCGTTAATATCTGTCGCTATAATGACCGCGCCGTGGGACGCCATTAAACGAGCCGTGGCCAGGCCAATGCCTGACCCTGCGCCAGTTATCAGTGCGATTTTATTCGCAAGCCTAGCCATTATTTTCGTATCCCGACCATATTGAGAACATATTCGGTCATGCGTTCGGCGATTTCGTCCGGCGTGCTACGACCATCGGCCTGATACCAGGTGTAAATCCATGTGACCATGCCGGCCACGCAAAGGCTGGCCATTTTTGGGTCTTTCACATCAAAGCTACCATCTTCAATGCCGCGTTCTATGACACGGGTAAGTTTGTTATCCACATCGCGTTTCATGTCTCTAATTTTTTCTTTTCTGTCAAGCGGCAGGTCTTTTTCATCTCGCCAGAACATGGCCGTGCTGACCCGTGTTTCAATAACCACGAGTGTAAACCGCTTGACCAAATCCTTTAGAATATCTTCGGGTGCGCCGTTTTCAACATCAACCCCGGCAAATACATTATGAGATTTTTCCATAGTTCGCTCAAGCAGGTGCAGCAAAATACTTCGCTTGTTCTCGAAATGGTAATAAATAAACGGCTTGGTTACGCCCAACTCTTCGGCAATAACATCCAGTGTTGTAGCCCGAAACCCCCGGTGGTAAAACAGCCGTGCAGAAACCTCTAATATCTGCTCACGCTTGAAATCGAAAAGCTTGTTGCGAATACCGCTTTTGGCTTTGCGACCCCCAACAGATTTGGTTTTGGGTTTAGTTTTGCTCTGTGCCATATTTATCATTCCCTCCAAGATTCCCTTATTCACCTCATAGGCAAGTCTTACCGCCTCGTCTATACCGCAAATTCTCTGAATATACTCATTTATATTAGCTATGGCATTGAATTATACTTTATAGTATATTTCAATGCCTGACTACAACAAATATATAAACGCGCGGAGAACCTCATGAAAGCATTACGGTATTATAAGCAAAAGGACTTTCGCATAGAAACTCTGGCCGAACCTAGCCCAGGGCCGGGCGAAGCAAAGATCAAGGTTAAATGGTGCGGTATTTGCGGCTCTGACATTCAAGAATACCGCAGCGGCCCGCAAATGGTACCTACCAAGTCCCACCCGCAAACGGGCATGTCAGCACCCGTCACGGGCGGCCACGAATTTTCAGGAGAAATCACCGAAGTTGGCGCGGATATCTCCAGCTTTGCTCCCGGCGACCGCGTTGTTGTGCGGCCAACTTTGCCGTGTTATCAGTGCCATTATTGTCGCCAAGGCCGATTTATTCAATGCGTTGTGCTGGCAACATTAGGTGCGTCTTCCAATGGCGCATTTGCCGAATATGCCGTGGTGCGGGGGGATTGCTTGTATAAATTACCAGACCATGTGTCCTTTGAACAAGCCACCTATGCGGAACCGCTGGCCTGCGCGGTGCGGGGCGTAGAGCGTAGCGGCATGGTCGCGGGCGCGACGGTCGTGGTGTTGGGGGCGGGGCCAATTGGTCTTTTGACTATGCAGACGGCTCTGGCTTGCGGGGCTTCGCGGGTGTTCGTGTTCGAAACCGTAGAAAGCCGCCGTAAGCTTGCCGAAGAATTGGGCGCAACGGCCAGCTTTGATCCGCGCGAAGGTAATCCGGGCAAGCTAATCGCCAGCCTAACGGAGGGGCGCCGCGCCGATATTGTATTTGAATGCGCAGGCAATGCTTCTGCTTTGTTATTGGCTGATAGCCTGAGCGGGCGCGGCAGTACGATTTTGCAAATGGGTGTCCCGAGCGAACCTGTGGAATTTCCATTTTATAATCTGTTCATGCGCGAGAAAACCATCATCGCCAGCCAGGGCTATGTAAATGATCAGTTCCAAACAGCTCTGGATTTCATCGCCAGCGGCAAAGTCCGCTGTGATCCGGTTATGACATCGGCAAAAATATCTCTGGACGATATTGTGACCAAAGGTTTTGAAGAATTGACCGGGCCAAAAGGCCATCAACATTGTAAAATATTGGTCACG
>JALSHM010000228.1 GCA_026982235.1 Robiginitomaculum sp.
GACAAGGATTTTGTAAATTTAGTATGTTTGGATACCCAAAATGATCTTACGCACTTGGCACGGGCGCACCAAAATATCCGATGCGGATGCTTACGAGGCTTTCATGAAAGAGCGAGCTGCACCGGATTACGGCTCTGTGGACGGGCTGAAACAATTATTCTTCACGCGCCGTGATGAAGGTGATATTGCGCATTTTTTGCTGGTAACGATTTGGGAAAATATGGAGGCCGTAAAAGCCTTTGTCGGCGATGATCCGGCTAAGGCAAAATATTACCCAGAGGATGATTTGTATTTGCTGGAAAAAGAAGATTGTTCTTTGAACCATCAGGTGTTCTTTACGGCTAAATAAACCATACACAGGCGGCTCGACCGGGCTCTTTTGGGGGAGGGAGAGAGCGCGGGAGCCGCCTGCGTATTTACCCATTTTCATGGGCTGCCCACCAGACATTCACATTTAGGGCGGTGGTTTGCTATGCTGGTTTTGCAGACCGCTCAGCAGTTAAACGATTGACGAGGGCTTCGACTTTGTCGGTCAAATCTCCGACACCAAATTCGATTTCGTCGGATGTTACCGTGCCGTAAACTTGGCCGGTATAGGTGTCGACCAACATAGCTTTGGCGGCGGCACGGGGTGAGATTTCGTCATTGTCTATAATAAACCCGGTATTGGCCATGGCCTTGCCTGCAAAACTGCCCCATTGGGCGTCCTTGCCCATGCCGTATATCAATACATAATCCATACCCAAGTCGGAAGCCGTCAAGCGAATTTCATCAAGCTTGTTGTCGCTATCACGACCACCCATCATCGGCACTTCCGGGATATTTTTTATCAGTGCCGCCGGACTAACGGGGGCGAATGTTGCACCAGAGCGTTTGTCCAAAAATGCCCAATCACGAAGTTCTCTCACAGGGGCATAAATCAAACGACCTTTGTCGAGACGTGCAATGCCGATTGTGCTGGCTATGTTAAGCGTTGGTGTCGGTGTTTTGGCTTCGAACGGTGTTGTCAAAGTCGCTTCCTGTGCGGCTTTTAATTCGTCCGTCATAGGGCTCATAGCGTTGGCATTTGCATTGGCAAAGAAAGCGACGGCAGTTAAAGCGGTTGCGGTTAAAAGTTTCATCATGGTGTTACCCTCCAGTTGGTGTGTGTTTCGATGATGTATATATGGAGGGGCAATAGGGCGCCAATTTGCTCAGACTGTGCTGATTTCAAGATTTATGCATGCAATTATGGCGAAGTGATGCGCAAATGCGGCGCAAAAATGAACTAAGGCATAAAAAATGGCTAGCCAAAAGCCATGGATAAAATTTCTAGCATAAGAGAAACCGAAATTTTTCTTCCCCCATGAATGGGGAAGAAAGAATACGACAAACCCCCAATATACAGTTTACCAGTATTTCCGAGCGTAGCGAGGCAAGGCCAAGTGGCCGTCGCGCACTTTTGCGCGCCCTCGCGGAGCATATGGCCACAGGCCATTAGCGTGAGCGTAATAAATATAATTTTTCTTCCCCCATTTTTTATGGGGGAAGTACCCCGCAGGGGGGATGGGGGGAACAAGTTTCGTATTGCGCAAGACTTAAAGCGTGTCCCCCCATCGCCTCCGCTCCGCTCCGGCACTTCCCCCGCTTGCGGGGGAAGAAAGAAGCGCTCACACCCGTCATTTGCAGTCACCCAGAATTTCCGAGCTGGCCGGATTTATTCTTTGCTTTGTAAGACCTATAAATCTTTCATCATGGTCTCAACTTCACCTGTTAGGTTTTCTACAGCAAGTAAATAGTTTTGTTTTTCGCGTTGAAGCGTGCATTGCGGCGAGCCAACTAGGGTGCGCACTTGTTAATCGGTAGCGAAGGCGGTGGCTGTGTCGTAAGGATAGCCATTGCGCACATCAATAAGTGAAATTTGGGCATGGTGTTTGTTACTACCGCGTTTGTCGCAATGCTTCGAACAGGGCGATGCTGGCGCTGCTGACTAGGTTTAGGGATCTTGTGTTTTTGTTGATAGGGATGTGGACACGCGCGTCGCTGGCCGCGTGGACTTGGTCTGGGACGCCAGCGCTTTCTTGGCCAAACAGTAGGGTGTCGGTTTCGTGAAAATCAAAATTGGTAATTGCGATGCTGGCTTTGGTGCTGAGCAGGACAATGCGTCCGCCGTCTTGTGCCTGTACTTTTTCGAAATCCGCCCAGTTTTTATAGCGAATCAGTTCTATATTGGCGGCGTAGTCCATAGCGGTTCTGCGCAGGGCTTTGGTGGTTAAGGGGAAGCCGCAAGGCTCTATGACCCCAAGGGATACGTCAAAACATGCACATAAACGCATGGCGGCACCAAGATTTTGGGCTATGTCTGGCTGATATAGGACAATTTTCATCAATTTCTTTTCATTTTCTGTCTATTTTCTATGGATATTCATTTCTCATTCCCTTAAACAACCGACTAAGTAAATGCAAATTTGCGGCGAATAGTCGCACTTTTGTTTGCGGGGGAGTTTTGTATAGTTTTACTGATAGTTTTAATAGGTCATTACAACTATACACATTGCCAGCAATAAATAGGCCGCGCCTAGCATAGGCCGAACAACGAGAAGGATGAACATGTCTGATACAGATAAGTTTGATGAACATCATAGTGGTGAGGGGGAAGAACCTACGCGCCGCGATTTTATTTATATAGCCACAGCCGCTGCGGCTGCGGTAGGCGGGGGCGCATTTGCTTGGCCGCTGGTGTCGCAAATGAGTGCTGCTGCGGATACACGTGCCGCTGGTTCTATTGAAATTGATTTAACCAAAGTGTCTGAGGGGCAACAAATCAAGGTGCTATGGCGCGGAAAACCTGTTTTTGTTCGCTATCGGACGCAAAAAGAAATCGATGAGGCTGATGCGGTAGATATTGCCTCTCTACCCGATCCGGAAACAGATGATGCGCGTTTTGTCGCTAACCCGGAGGGTA
>JALSHM010000229.1 GCA_026982235.1 Robiginitomaculum sp.
AAACATTCTTAGCCACAACACCACCTCGCATATTTTATTTATAAAGTAAACTAGTTTTCTAGTTTTCTAGTTTTCTAGTTTTCTAGTTTTCTAGTTTTCTAGTTTTCTAGTTTTCTAGTTTTCTAGATCAGTTAATATTGTCAAGGTGTGACGGTAATTTTTCTTAGCTTATTTGAGGGCAGTCATATATTTTGGGATAATGATATATATTATCGCATCAGTGTTTCAGCGTTTTCATGAAGTTCTATTAGGGTGACGGTAATTTTCTTAGCTTATTGGGGGTATTACCATATATTTTGCGCATCAATGTTCAGGCGTTTCCATGAGTTCTATTAGTGTACCCGTGAAGTCTTTGGGGTGGAGGAAAATGACCTTGGTGCCGTGGGCGCCAATGCGCGGCTCACCCAAGACTTTTGCGCCTTTTTTCTCCATATGAGCTTTGGCGGCGTAGATGTCTTCGACCTCAAAACACATATGATGTTGGGCGCCTTTGGGGTGTTTTTTGAGGAAGTTTTCTATGGGGGAATTATCGCCGTAGGGTTCGATAAGTTCTATCTGTCCTGTGGGTAGATTGACGAAGCAAAACCTGACACCTTGGGCCGGAAGCGTACGCGGGCGGGTGATATCTTTGATGCCGAAGATTTTGCGGTAAGGTATGACGGCGGCTTTGATAGAGGGTACGGCTATGCCCACATGGTTTAAGCGCCCAATAATATTTTTCATATTACACCTTTATAACTATGGTTTCTATGAGCGCGCGTTTACCAGTTTTATTGCGCACAAAACGACGCACACGCGCGGTGATTTTATCCTCAATCACGTCCTCATCTGTGCGGTCATTTTTACGTAAGCTATTAAATGCTGCTTCGGCGCAATCGGCCACATCGTCGAGCATTTTATTGATAAGCTTGTAGTCTTCCCCTTCTGGAAAGCCCGCTATGCGTACATCAGGGCCACCAATCAGACGCCCTTTATGGTCTATGACCAAGCTGGTGCTTATATGCCCTGCATAGGCCATTTTCTTGCGCTCGCGCAAGGACGCATCGTCGGCGCTGATGATCTCCCCACAGTCTTCATGCAGGCGGCCATTCGGGACGATGTCTATTATTTTGGCACCCTTTTCGGACAACAAAATCAGCTCGCCATTGTGGGGGGCGAGTGTATGTTTGATCTGTAAGGATTTCGCCAGTTCTTCGTGCTTCAGCAAATGCCGCCGCTCGCCGTGTACCGGAATAGCGATATGGGGTCTGGCCCAGGCATACATATCCTTAAGCTCGTCTTGGCACGGATGGCCAGAGACATGAATGTCCCGGTCTTTTTCCGTGATGATGTCTATGCCCTGATCAGCCAGAGAATTTTGCAAGGCGAAAATACCTTTTTCATTGCCCGGTATAATTTTAGACGAAAATATCACCACATCACCTTTGCCAAATTTCACCGAGCGGTGGGATCCATTGGCAATGCGGGTCAACGCAGCACGCGGCTCGCCTTGAGAACCCGTACACAAATAAAGTATATGCTCGCTCGGCAGGCTCCCCGCTTCATCTTCTGAGACGATATTATGGATATTCCGCAGCAAGCCAACAGCTTTGGCGGCCTCAACCATGCGCAGCATAGAGCGGCCAATCAGGCTAACCGAACGATCATTCTCCTGCGCCGCCACCATGACGCTTTCCAAACGTGCTACATTAGACGCAAAACTGGCCACGGCGACACCGCGCCCTTTATATTCACCGATAAGTTTAATCAGCTCCGCACGCACACCCGCTTCGGAACCCGACACACCAGGCGAAAACACATTCGTGCTATCACAAACCATAGCCAGCACACCTTCATCGCCAACAGCCCGTAAGGCCGCCACATCCACACCCTCACCTATTTGTGGATCCGGGTCTATCTTCCAATCCCCCGTATGCAAGATAAGCCCGGCAGGTGTGCGGATGACCAAGGCATTGGGTTCAGGAATAGAATGGGTCAGGGTGATAAGCTCTATATCAAAAGGCCCCAGATTAAACCGCCCGCGTAAAGGGATTTCGTGCAGGGGTACTTCACCGAGCAAACCAGTTTCGGCCAAACGACCTTCGGTGAGAAACATGGTGAAAGGTGTGGCGTAAACCGGTACGCGGATACGTGTCCACAACCGCGCCAACGCCCCCATATGGTCTTCGTGGGCATGGGTGAGAATAATGCCCAAAATGTCTTTGCGGATTTGATACAGATATTCAATATCGGGCATAATAATGTCAATGCCCGGCGTTTCTGCATTGCCGAATGTCACACCAATATCAACAATAATCCATTTGCGTTTATGAGACGGCCCGAAACCGTAAAGGTTCAAATTCATGCCGATTTCCCCGCACCCGCCAAGGGGAAGGAATACCAGCTCGTCAGCTTTTTTTGCCATTATTATACTTTCTATTGGGCTATTGGATGGAATTTCTTTGCCAAATCAAATGCAGACCATCAATGGTCAAATGCGAATCATAAGCATTTATACGCGCCGACGCCCCCTCAAACAAGGAGGCAACCCCGCCCGTACCAATAACGGTGAATTTGCGCCCATCTTCGGCCTGAATGCGTTCAATCAGGCCATCTATAAGGGAAATATAACCCCAAAATATCCCCGACTGCATGGCCTCAACCGTGTTACGCCCAACAATTTTTTCCGGCTTTTTAATGGCTATGCGCGGCAATTTCGCTGCTGCATCATGCAAAGCGCGCAAGGATAAATTTATGCCCGGCGCGATAATACCACCTTCAAAATCCCCGGTCTTGCTAATGATGTCAAATGTGGTCGCCGTACCAGAATCAACCAAAATCAACGGCCCTTTATATTTAGCATGGGCACCCACCGCATTGACCAGCCTGTCAGCGCCCACTTCTTTGGGATTAGCCAGCGTCACTTTAGCGCCCAAATCCACCCCTGGTTCACCGA
>JALSHM010000230.1 GCA_026982235.1 Robiginitomaculum sp.
GGATCGTTACTTTTGGTTGATGCGGTAATAATAACGGCATCTACACCCCGGCCCCGTGAGAAAGCTTCAGCCTTAGCAACCGGCTCTTCTCCACTGGACAGATCAACAGTTTCAGCCCCCAGTTTTCTTGCCAGTTCAAGTTTCTCGGGATCAAAATCAATTCCCAGCACCCTGCAACCGTGCGCCCTGAGCAACTGAACAGTAACCAGACCGATAAGACCGAGTCCTGTTACGACAACACTTTCACCCAGTGTCGGCTGAACAAGCCGAATTCCCTGAAGTGCTATTGCACCCAATACAGTAAAAACCGCTGCCTCATCACTAACCTTTTCAGGAACCTTTGCGCACAGATTTTTTGGTACACTAACAATTTCAGCATGTTTTCCATTTGAAATCACCCGATCTCCAACAGAAAATCCGCTTACCCCATCCCCGACATCAATAACCGTTCCTACGTTACAGTATCCGATTGGCAACGGTTGATCCAGCTTACTTTGAACTGCCTGTACGGTAGGAATGAGCCCATCGGTTTTCACCTTGTCAATCACCATTCGCACCTTGTCCGGCTGTTGACGGGCCTTGCCAATAAAACCGGCTTTGCCAAAATCAACCAGCATACGTTCGGTACCAGCCGAGACAAGAGTTCTGGAGGTACGAATAAGCAACTGTCCGGGGGATATTCTGGGGCAGGGAACATTTTCCAGAACCGTCTCACCATTACTTAAATTTTGAAGTATCTGTCTCATTTGGGTTCCTTTAATTTTCAACACAAAAAAAACAATTTAACGGTAAAGTTTTCCGCATATTATTATCAGCATCGAAGGGTAAGCCTAGCTCCCAAGAGCTATAGCCAACTCTAGTGTACAGCGGCCTGAACAAGCGGCTCTCCTGCTGTCTCCGGTTGGTTGTCTGTTTCCACTCCGTCCTTGAACTTCACTCCCTCGATCACCTTTGCAAGGTAATCAAATCCCTGAATCTTCTTCCAGCGCTTCTCGGCACTCATCCCCAGCTTGTAGAGCATCGCCAGCATGGTGTTGCGGCTCACGCACCCCTTGGTCCGATCCAAGCGGTGCCGGATAGTGGCAAGGTCTACTCAACCGGGTTGGTGGTCCGAATATACACCCAGTTGAATCAAACGTTTGGCCCGAATCCTCAGCGGTTCGGTAAACGGATCGCATACGACATCTGGACCTTGGAGTGTCACTACGTTATCTTTGCTCATGGTGGCGTACCTTCTTGCTGCCTCAGTTCGTGATAAACCGATTTCAGCAGAGTACGCCGCCTTCTTCAAGCTCTCCTCATAAACCAGATTCGAGCATAGCTCAGCTCCCAATCCTAAAGCAGCTTGTCTTCAACAGCGTCAAGAGCGGAAATATACATCGGCATATTATCATGCTTGATCATGCTTGATCGCCGGTTGCCGTCCTTTTTGCTCGACAAAACACCTAATGACAGAACTTTACAAAGCAAATCGTCAGGATCTCTATTTTTGAATAAAGTGACACCCGGGGGACGTTGAACACAGTCGCTAGCAATCACCGGAACACCGATATCAAGAGCCTCCCTGATTGATATTGAATCACCATCGGTATTTGTTGGTCTCAAGAAAAAGTCAGATAAAGCAAGTAGCGAAACCAATCCTATAGCATCCCTGCGAATAAAAAAATTATTTTCCAATCCTTTTCTATTTATAGAATCAATAATTTTCTCATAATACTGAGTATCACCAATTTCGGGCAGCGCAAAAACAAATCCCACGTCAAATCCTCTATTTTTCAAATCCTCTGTCAACTGCACACAAAGATCCAGACCATATAAATCCTGACCGTTATAGAAAGTCAACTGGTATGCATTCGCTGTTATTATAGGGAATTTACCCGATAAAAAAGCCCTGATTTTTTTACCGGGATCTTCTTGCGCCTCCATATTAGTTGGTTTTAAATAGGTCTGGCTGACTGTGATAAGTTTTTTATCACACCCCAAGTCAGTCAGAAATCGGAAAATATTTCCGTTTGTAACAATAACCCCATCCGCACTGTTGCAAATCCACGCCAATAGCTTGGCAGAAAAAGTATGACGTTTACTCCTCTGTTCCATTCGCAAGCTATGTACTGTAACAATTAATGTCGAACCTCTCTTTATCTTCTTAAGCAGCAAAACCAGCAGTAAAAGCAAAACATTTTTAGTATGCGTATTTATTGTCAAATTAGGTTTATTCAATATCTTACTAAGCAAACCCCATATGCCGGAAAGAGATTTCATCCTGAAAACAATTCCTCCCATTCGTTCCAGTTGACATCCGGCGTTGATACTACTGCCTTTTGATATGTTACAGACAATACAGTCATATCCTTGGGCTAACAGCCAATGTGCGAGCCGAAAGGAATGAACACTCACACCTCCAATCGGTAATGGCAGAGGAGCGATCAGCAAATATGTTTTTTTGTCCCGTTTATTCACAATTAACCCTGCTTATTCACAATGCCCCACCAATGTACAAAAAAATTGAAGTATTCGATATAACGCTTTGCATAAGGAGCCGCCGGGAATGAACCCCATGTGCTTGCCGACCCGGCAAAACCCGACCAGCTCAAATTCAACGCCGCAGTAGGCGAACCCTTTGATGCAATTATTAGATCGGGTAATATGGCTATTGGCACCGAACTCAGAGCTATAGTCAATTCTGGTGTACAGCGGCCTGAACAAGCGTCTCTCCTGCTGTCTCCGGTTGGTTGTCTGTTTCCACTCCGTCCTTGAACTTCACTCCCTCGATCACCTTTGCAAGGTAATCAAATCCCTGAATCTGAAATGGCAAGACTTTTCCGGACAAAAGATCACGCAACTTTCCAGTACTCTTTTTCATAGCCCAATGGCGTCTGATAGCCGATAGTTGAGTGGCTTCTCTGG
>JALSHM010000231.1 GCA_026982235.1 Robiginitomaculum sp.
GCTTTATTATATGGGTATCAATATAGGTTCGCTTATTGGTTATACGGTTTGCGGCTTGTTGGCTAAAGAAGTTGGCTGGCACTGGGGCTTTGGAGCTGCGTCTGTAGGTATGGCCTTTGGGTTGATTTATTTTTGGTATACGCACAAAGACTTGAAAGGTGCAGGTGAACACCCGGCTGCACCCCTATCGCCCAAGGGGCAAAAAATTAGCTGGTCTGTTATTGGCTTGTTCTTGGCGGTTCTGGTTTTGGTTGCCGGTTTAATGTTTGCGGGGCGGATTTCAATTGATCCGGTTGCAATGGCAAAGAAGACGGCGATTGTCTTATCTATCCTGTTTGTTGTTTACTATTGTTGGATATATTTTACAGGCAATCTGAGTGCGGTTGAGAAGAAAGGTATGTGGGCTCTGCTTCTGGTTTGTATCGCTTCCACATGTTTTTGGTCTGGCTTTGAGCAGGCAGGTTCATCGCTGAATTTGTTTGGCCAGGATTTGACGGATCGCAGAATATTCGGGTATGAAATACCGACGACGTGGCTGCAAAATGCCAATCCGTTTTTTATTATTATATTAACACCGTTCTTCGCCGCATTTTGGGTTAACCTCGGTAAGAAATTGGTGACCCCGGCCTATGGTATAAAATGCGCGGCTGGTTTGATTATTATGGGTCTTGGTTTTGTGGTTATGATCTTCGCAGCGCAGGCGGCAGCTGGCGGCAAGGTGGCGATCTTCTGGCTAATCCTGACATATTTCTTGCATACTGTGGGTGAGTTATGCCTTAGCCCGATCGCATTAAGTGCAATTAGTAAATTGTCTCCGAAGAGGTTCATGGCGCAACTTATGGGTCTCTTTATTTTCACCTATTCGCTGGGCAGTATTATAGCAAGCCTGTTCGCGGGCAGTTATGACTCTAGCAATGTAGCGGAAATGCCCGGCCTATTTACGCAAATTGCAGTGTTTTCAATTGGTATAGGTGCCGTTGTACTACTGATTGGCATGTTTACAAAAGGCTGGGAAAAAGAGGTAGAAGTGGAAAATGCTCAAACTGCAGTGGGCGAGAGCTAAAACTTTGCTCACAATGGATACTCTATAGTCCAAACAAAAAAGCCCGGGGCATTTGCTCCGGGCTTTTTCTTTTGTGTTGAAGTGATTTACTTCATCATTTGTTTCATGGCCATGCCAAGGATGTCGTCCATCATATTGCCGTCGCCGTCTGCGTCGAGCAAATTGCCGAGAATACCCATGCCTTGACTATGGGCTTGTTGCTGTTGCCTGACTTGACGCCGTCCGCCGCCCAAAAGACCACCGAGCAAACCACCGAGGCCAGACTGTTGTTGCTGCCCACCACCAAGCGCCAGCCCTGCCAGCTGTTGTGCCATACTGGGTTGGCGGGTTTGTTTCGTCAGTGACCCCATGGCCATGGTTGCCACCATTGGCAACATTTTCTTGAGAATGTCTGCGCCAATACCTGTTTGTTCTGCGGCACGCCCGGCGACAGCCCGGCTCACGTCTTTGGAGCCAAATAAATGCCCAAGAATGGCATTGCCATTTTGGATAGCCTCTGGTTTGGCCAGGGCTTGCGGGTTGTCAAGATATTGATCATTTTGGCTGTTTTGTAAAGCGCCCAGCAAAGCCTGCAGACCTTCGGGCTTTTGTGTATTCATTTTAAGGGCTGAGGAAATCGCTGGCAAGAGCGCCGCAATAGCCTGTTGCGATTGTGCCTGATCAAGGCCTAATTGGCTCCCGACCGCTTGCGGGGCTTGACCTCCGCCTGCTTTCATAATCATATCGAGTAAATTCATTCCGGCCATTCAGCCCTCCATTTTAAGTTAACATGAAAGCTTTGTAACCCAATCGTCATAAATATGCGAGTCGGAATATCAGCTGATTATCAGCTAGAATTTATGAGACCGCTACCTAGCCTAAGGCAGCATTATTCCGCGTATCATGAAGAACAGAGCGGCAGAGAGACAGGCGGCTATAGGGACTGTAAAAATCCAGGCCGCGATAATTTTCAAGAGCATAGAGCGTTCGACCAATTTGGCCTTATAGGCTTTCTTGACCCGGCGACGTTCCCACCAAGATATTTCCTCGGCCTTGGCCTTGCGTTTGAGATCTCGCAAGAATTGTTTCTTTTCGACCATAGAGGCGGCATCAAATTTTTCAATAAAGGCATCGATGGTGGCTTCGTCTTTTTTCTCTTCCTCTCGCATGTGCCGGCGAATTTTTCCGACCTTTTGATTATAGTCCGTATTGAGATATTCACGCAAGAACCCAACCCCGAATATACCACCAACGGCGATATGGGTGGTGGAAACTGGCAGGCCAAGCTGGGAGGCAATAATCACAGTGATGGAGGCCGCCATAGCCACACAAAATGCACGAGCCTTGTCAAGCTCAGTAATTTCGGTGCCAACAGTGCGGATAAGCTTGGGGCCGTACAGTGCCAGTCCGGTAACAATACCAAGTGAGCCAATCATCATCACCCATAACGGAATAGAGGCTTTAAGCACAATATCGCCGCCACGTACCGCTTCATAAATCGCGGCTAACGGGCCGATAGCATTGGCAACATCATTAGAGCCGTGAGCGAAGCTTAAAAAGGCGGCACTGATAACCAAGGGAATAGCGAATAAACGGTCAATGCCTTGCTTGTTATTTTTAATTTTTTCCGCACGACGCTTAATAATCACACGCACAAACAAATAAACAATTATGGCGACGATAAATCCGATCCCAAGTGCTGTGGTAAAGTTGGTATGTTCTTTGATATAGTCAATTTTCTTCAATCCCTTGATAATCATATAGGTGGTGAAAGCCCACCCCATACATCCAATCAAAATGGGTACGACTTTTTGGGCTGCACTACGCATATCTTTTTTGTAAAGAATTGTACGCTTAATAGTA